>DATJTM010000550.1:0-25829 GCA_035503395.1 Luteitalea sp. | reverse complement strand
GAGGTGGCGGTGGCCAGCCAGATCGGGAACGGGATGTAGCCACCGATCAGCTCGGGGATGTGCCCGTCGACCACGCCATTGCTCACGTACTCGAACTGGTGCGGCCAGCGCGAGCCCGCACGCACGCCGCGCCAGCTGCGCTCACCGGGAGCGGCCGGCTGGTACCAGGGGGGATTCGAGAACAGCACGTTCATGCGACGGGTCTCCTCACACTCGTTCTTGCGTCTTGGCAGGGACCACCCTACCAACCCGACATCACGGACGCGCCGGCGGCGCGTCCCTACCTAACACCACAATCGGTAGGGACCGCTCGCCGAGCGGTCCGAAACCATCCGCATATCGTCGGACGCGCCGGCGGCGCGTCCCTACCTCACACACGCACTCGGGCACCTCGGAGGGGCGCCCGTTCCATTGCGGCTACGCCGCGGCCGGCACCGGCACGATGTCCGGGCACGCCGGGTCGATGCGCCGCGACAGCACGTTGATCCACGTGCAGGCCGTGCGGGCCTCGAACCAGTGCGCCTCGCCCGGCTCGATGACGAAGGTCGCGCCCGGTCCGAACTCGTGGAACGACTCGCGCCCATCGACGACGAGCCGCACACGGATGTCGCCGCTCAGAATCAGGAACAGCTCGCGGGTCTCGCGGTGGTAGTGGCCACCGCGCACCTCACCCTGGGCCGTCTCGACGAAGTTGATCTCTTCCCACTGGCCTTCGTTGACCACGCCCAGCATGCGGCCGCGGGCATCGGCGAACTGGCGATAGGGTTCGAGGATGGTCATGCAAGTCTCCGTTCGGCCAGGGCGTCGAGCGCCTCCTCGTGCGACGAGGGACGGAAGTCGAGCGCCGAGCGCGCCAGCGTCGTGTCGAGCGACAGATCCGGGAACAGCGGTACTGGTCCCGGGCCGAGCCGGGTCGGCACGACGAGGGCCGGGTCGTGCCCGAACGCGGCCGCGTACGCGCAGGCGAACCCGTACCGGCTGATGCGGGGCCCGGCCACGTGCACCACCCCGGGCCGGGTCGCACCGGCGTCGAGCAACTGGCCGATGGCGGCAACGAAGTCCGGCAGCGCGGTCGGCGAGTAGTAGGCGTCCTCGTAACAGTCGACGGCCGTGCCGGCCGTGAGCTGGTCGCGCAGGAAGCGCAGGAACGTCGCGTCGCCATCGTAGAGGGCGCTGACGCGGACGGCACAGAACTCGTCGGGCGCGCGCAGGCGCCCCACCTGCTCGGCCGTCAGCTTCGAGTGACCATAGGTCGTGCGCGGGCCGGTCACGTCGTCCTCGGTGTACTGGCCACGATCGCCCGCGAACACGTAGTCGGTCGAGACGTAGATCAGCGGAACGCCAGGGAACGCGTCGAGCAGGTTGAGCGTGGTGCGGACGTTGGCGTCGAAGGCGAGCGACGGCTGCTGCGCGCAGGCGCGGATGTCCTTGGTGCCGGCCGCGTGGACGATGGCCGTCGGCGTGACTTGCCGGGCCAGCGCGGCCACGGCGGTCGGGTCCGACACGTCGCAGGGCGTCGAGGCTCCCGGACGGCGTGACACGCCCAGCACGTCGCCCCGCCCGGAGAGCGGTGCGGCGAGCCGCGAGCCGACGTAGCCGTCGACTCCGGTCAGGAGGATGAGATCGCCCATAGCCGTGTCAGTCGGGCCTCCGGCCGCCGACGGGAGCGCGACGGGAGGTGCCTACCCCTTGAAGCAAGCGCCGTGCTCAACCGCGGCCAGTGCCGCCATACGGAGAGTCATCGGCACGACGGCCCGTTTTCTGCACTGACGGCCACGCCGGTCAGCCGTCAGGCGTCGGCGGTTCGACGATCGGGAACGCGAATCCGACACTTGCCACACATGTCGCGCCCGCTCGAGCATCTGCCAAGGCGCGCAGAATACATCAGGGCGGGGCCGTCCGGCCCTCCTGAATCAGGGCGTGATCGGGAAGGCCTGCGATACCGCCATCTCGCGGGGGCCGCTGTTCCACGTCCCTCTCGCGCGCACGGCAACCTGATAGTTCGGGTTGGCCGTGCCTGGCGTCCACGCCAGGGTCGGCGTCGTCGACCACGGTCCGGCGTCCTGCCACACGCTGCCATTGAAGATGACGAACTGGTACTGATACGGCCCGTGGCCACCGCTGGCGGTCGCCGTCCAGGTGATGGTGCTGTTGGCGGCGCGAGGCGACGTCACGTCCGACACGAGCGCGAGTGCCGTGATCGGTCCGGCGATCGGATACGGGATGCCGACGGCCATCTCGCGGGCACCGGTGTTCCAGCTGCCGCGGACGCGAACCGCGACCTGGGCGTTGGGGCTGGCCGACGAGGGCGTCCAGGTCCACGTGCTCGACGATTGCCACGGCGTCACGTCCTGCCAGGTCGTGCCGTCGAATCGGACGAACTGGTACTGGTACGGCGCCTGGCCGCCAGTGGCGGCGGCCGTGAAGGTGACCGAGGTGCCGATGCCCTGCGGCGCCGCCAGGCTCGGCGTGAGTGTGAGCCCGCTGACGAGCGGCATCACCGGGAACGCCTGCGACACGGCCAATTCGCGAGCGCCGGTGTGCCAGGCGCCGCGCGCCCGCACCGCGATCTGGTAGCCCGCGTTGGCGACGGCCGGCGTCCACGCCAACGTGTTGGTGGTCGTCCATGGCCCGACGTCGACCCACGTGCTGCCGTTGAACAACACGTACTGATACTGGTACGGCCCTTCACCACCGCTCGCGACCGCCGTCCACGTCACGGTGGCCCCCGGCGCCTGCGGGGCGGCAACGCTGGGCGTCAAGGCAATGGCGGTCACGCGCGGCTTCACGACGAACGCCTGCGATACGGCCATCTCGCGCGCCCCGCTGTTCCCGGCGCTGCGCGCGCGCACCGCCACCTGATGGCTCGCATTGGCCGACGAGGGCGTCCACGTCCAGGTGGCGCTGGTCGACCACGGGCCGGCGTCGACCCACGTGCTGCCGTCGAACAGGACGAACTGGTACTGATATGGCGCCTGGCCGCCGGTCGCGGCCGCCGTCCATGTCACCGCCGTCCCCGACGGCTGCGGCGATGGCAGGCCCGGCGTGAGGGTGAGACCGGTGACCATCGGCCGGATGGCGAAGGCCTGCGACACCGCGAACTCGCGGGCGCCGGTGTTCCACGCGCTGCGCGCCCGCACCGCGATCTGGTAGTTGGCGTTGGCCGTCGACGGCGTCCACGCGAAGGTGCTGGCCGACGACCACGGGCCGGCGTCCTGCCAGGTCGAGCCGTCGAAGACGACGAACTGGTACTGGTAGGGCGCCGAGCCACCGGTGGCGGCCGCCGTCCATGTGACGGTCGTGCCCGGTGCACGAGGCGCGCTGACGTCCGGCATGAGGGTCATGCCGCTCACGCGCGGCTGATTGCAGGCCTGCATCGCGCGCTGCACGTTGAGGCGTCCGCTGGTACTGACCTTTCCGGAAAGGGCGGCGGCGTAGTCGACGCTGTCGACGAGCAGGGCGCGCAACTGCGCGGTGGTCGCCGAGCAACCCGAGAGTGCCAGCATCGCCGCGCCGGCAACGTGAGGCGCCGCCATCGACGTGCCCTGCAGCACCTGGTACTGGTTGCCGGGGTAGGTCGAGAGAATCGCGCTGCCCGGCGCCGCGACGTGCACTTTGGTCGCGCCGTAGTTCGAGAACGACGACAGCCCGTCGGTGTTGGTCGTCGAGGCCACGGTGAGCACGTTCGGGTTGGTGTAGGCGGCCGGATAAAACGGCGTGGCCTCGATGTTGGCGGCGTCGTTGCCCGCGGCGGCCACGAACAGCATGTCGGCAGCGTCCGCCGACGCGATCGCAGACACCAGCGCCGACGAGTAGCCACTGCCGCCCCAGCTGTTGTTCAGGACGCGCACGTTGGTCGTCGCCGTGCCGAAGATGGCCTTGGCCTGGATGGCGAATTCGATCGCCGCGATCGCGTCCGAGGTGAGCCCCCCGGACGGTCCGAGGAACTTGAGCGCCATCATGCTGGCGACCCAGTTGACGCCGGTGACGCCGACGCCGTTGTTGCCGATCGCGCCAATCGTGCCGGCGACGTGCGTGCCGTGGAAGCCGCTGTCGGTCGGCGTGCAGGTCTTGTTGATCGCGTCGAAGCCATGCGTGCCAGCCGCGCAGCTGATCGACTGGCCGCCGATCGTCACGGTGAACGACGCCGGGGCCGACCACATGTTGGCGGCCAGGTCGGGATGGCTGTAGTCGACGCCCGTGTCGATGACGCCGACGACCTGCGCTCGACTGCCCGTCGTGGTGTCCCACGCCGACGTGACGTCGATGTCGAGACCAGCGGTGCCACCGCCTCCGACCGTGTTGCTGCCGGTATTGAGCAGGCCCCACAACCCGGCGAACTGCGGGTCGTTGGGTGTCGCCGTCGGGTGGACGACGAAGTTGGGCTCGACGAATTCGATGTCGGGATCGTCGCGCAGACGGTCGATCAGGGCGGCGGTGTCGAAGTGCCGCGACCGCAGCCGGCGCACGCCGCTGCGCCCCAGCCCCTCCTCGGACTCGACGTCACCGTCAGCCTGCACCCGGGCTCGCGCGACGTGCATCGCGTTGCCGCGGTACTTGATCAGCACCTCGCCCGCCGCCGCCAGTGCGCCGGCGACGTAGGCCCGCCCCCGCGAGGCCGGACGTTCCTGAGTAGACACCGGCAGGCTGAGCGCCAGGGCCACAAGTGCAAGCACACACGCGCCGAGCGGCACGCGCGTGGTCCCGAGCGACGCGGACATGGAGATTCCCCATCACGGGCGCGCCGGCTGGGGAGAGACGCACCGATTCGAGGGAAATATCGGCGGAGAGGCTCAACGCTTGAGCTGAGACAGGAATCAGGAGGGCAGGATTCAGGAGGCAGGAGTCAGGAGCCAGTCGGCAGGGGCGCGGTCCTGCCTTCCTGATTCCTGTCCTCCTGTTCTCCTGTTCTCCTGTTCTCCTGTTCTACTTCTGGCTCGGCGTGTCGTCCGCGTTGAGGTCACCGATCGCGTACTGCATCCCGGCGAGGAGGTGCTGCAGCAGCACCGGGTTGGCGTAGATCTTCTCGTTGTGGCCGTGCGACATGTAGAACACGCGGCCCTTCTGCTCGGCGCGGATCCAGCTCAGAGGATGGTCGCCGTCCGGACGCGGAAACTGCTCTTTCGCCTTGTCCTCGGCCGACATCGCTGCCATGTCGATGCTGGTCAGCACGCGCAGGTTCTTGCGCGAGTAGACCTCCTGGCCGAACGTGTACGTCTCGTCGGCGACGACGAACGGCGTCTTGCCCTTGAACGGCGCCGTGAGCGGACTCGCCGGGTCGTCGATCTTGTAAGTGATCTCCTGCCCATCGTTCCAGTGGAACTTGAAGAAACCGCCGAGGAGGGTGTTGAACTCGGGCCACGTGCCGATCTGGTCGTCGGCGCCCTTGTCGTTCGGGCCAGCCGGGGCCTGACCGTTGCCGCGCACCTGGCGGACCGGAGGCGGCGGCATGATCGCCGCGTAGCGCTCGACGAACTCGGCCCGCGTGACGCGCCCGGTCTTCTGTGGGTCGACGAGATCGAACCAGGCGGCCGTGCCCTTGTCGTACTCCTCGCGCGACAGCGCCTTGTCGCCATTGGTGTCGGCCTGCGCGACCAGTCGGCCACCGAGCGGGAACGCCAGCATGATGCCGGGCCCGAGGCGTGCGAGCCGGGCCGGGCTCAACGCGTCGTTCGGCTTGCGACTGCGGTGGTACGAGTCGGTCGAGGCGTGGATCGCGGCCAGGCCCTTGCCACTGCGGATGAAGTCGAGGAAGGCGGCGCGGCGGGCTGCCGTCGCGGCCGGATCCTTCTCGTCGTCCAGGAAGTGCCCGGTGGTGCTCGCCAGGAAGATCGCGTCGTACTGCGCCAGGTTCTTCGCGGTGATGTCGGCCGCATCCCACGAGATCGTCGTCGTCCAGGCGCCGCTCTTCCTGCCCATCTCCTCGACCGTGCGGGCGGCGAGCGGAATCGACGAGTGGACGAAACCGGCGGCGCGGGCGAGCACCAGCACCTTGCGGGGACGAGCCGGCTTCGCGGGGGCTGACACCGGCAACGCCGCCACCATCGCGGTCACGTCGTTCGGACACGCGGTCCGAGGATTGGGGCTGCGGCCGCCACACTGCGGCCCGGTATCGGGCAGCGCCTGCGACAGGCCGTCGACCAGCGCGTCGCCGGACAGGCTGCTCGCGCCACTGCTCCATCGCGCGAACCAGCCGTCGAACGTCGCGCGCCACTCGTCGCGTGTGACCGTGCCGTCCTTGTTGGTGTCGATCGCACCGAACACCGCGCCGGCCGCAGCCTCGCGTCCGCCCTGCGCCTGTAGCGTGGGCGTGGCGACTCCCGCCGCTACGACTGCGACCACGCCGACCCACGCTGCTGCCCGTTGCCTCGTCATGCGTCCTCCACCCGTCGAATGTGCGGCGAAGGATACACTGCGGGCGCCGTGACCGCGCCCGCCTCCTCCGAATCGCCCGTCGCCCTCGTGCGCGGGCTTGGCCTCCTCGCCGCCTTCTCGCTCGTCGTCGGCAACGTCATCGGCACCGGCGTGTTCCTGAAGGCACGGGTGATGACGTGCAACGTCGACACGCCGGGCATGGTGATCGCCGTATGGGTGATTGCCGGCGTGATGAGCCTGCTGGGCGCGCTGACCTACGCCGAACTCGCGACCGTGCTGCCCGAAGCCGGCGGCGAATACGTGTTCATTCGCAAGGCGTATGGGCGCCTGTTGGGATTTCTCTACGGTTGGACGCGGTTCTTCGTGGCAACAGCGGGCAGTCTCGCGGCGCTGGCGACGGGCTTTGCGATCTTCGCGACCGCGCTGCTGGGGCTTCGTGACTGGCACGCGACGATTTTCCTGCCGTTCGGTCAGTCGATCGACGATGTGCAGGCGCTGGCCATCATTGCGATCTGGACCGTGACGTTGATCAACTGCGCCGACGTCTCGACGGGCGGGCGGGTGGCGTCGGTGTTGACGGTCACCAAGATTGCACTTGTGAGCGCGGTCGGCCTCGGGGCGTTCCTGCTGGCGGATGGTTCGTGGGCGAACTACGGACTGTCCGGCGCCGGCGGCACGTGCGAGGCCGTCGACGCGGCGGCCCGCGGCGGCATGGCCGGCATCGGCGCCGCGATGATGGCGGCGCTGTGGGGCTACAACGGCTGGAACGAAGTGACCTACGTCGCGGGTGAGGTGAAGGACCCGTCGCGGGCGCTGCCGCTGGCGATCATCGGCGGCATCCTGACGGTGGCGACGCTGTACGTGACGGTCAACGCCGGCTACTTCTACGTGCTCACGCCGCAGCAGGTGGCGAGCGTGCCGGCGTCTGGTGCCGTGGCGACCGTGGCGGCGACCGAGTTCCTCGGCCCCGCCGCGACGCGGCTGATGAGCGGCCTGCTGTCGGTATCGGTGCTGACGGCGCTGCAGATCGTCGCGCTCGTCGGCGCCCGCATCCCGTACGCGATGGCGCAGGACGGTGTGTTCTTCCGGTCACTCGCCACGCTCAGCCCGCGCACACGCGTCCCGGTGCGTGCCCTCCTCGCCCAGGCCGTGTGGGCCAGCGTGCTGGTCGTGTCGGGGTCGTTCGACACGCTCACCGACTACGTGATCTTTGCCGTGCTGATCTTCATGGGGCTGGCCACCGCGTCGGTGTTCGTCTTCCGCCGCACGATGCCCGACGTGCCGCGCCCGTACAAGACGTGGGGCTATCCCGTCGTGCCGGTGCTGTTCCTGATCACGGCCGGGTGGCTGATCGTCAACACGCTGCAGACCAGCCCGACGCAGGCACTGTCGGGCCTCGGCCTGGTCGCCCTCGGCGTCCCGTTCTATTTGTACTGGACGCGGTCGAGGGCCTGAGCGGCGTACCTTCCCCACCGGTTGCGGGCCTGATCGGCCCGCACGGTTTCATGGGCGCCTCGGGGAGGCGCCTCTACCGGCGTGATCATTTTCTGGCGGGTAGGGGCACGTCCCCGACGTGCCCATCAAATAGCGCCGGCCGATGAGGCCGGCGACCTTTCCGTCGTTCGTCGTTCGTCGTTCGTCGTTCGTCGTTCTGAGGCTACTTCTCGCTGAGGAACGCGTCCTGACAGCCCTTCGGCGCCGACACCGGGTTGCAGCGGGCAGCGGGCGCACCGCCGGGCAGCTTCACCACGTAACCCTTCCCTGACTCGTACGGCGTCGGCTCCGGATAGTCGGTGCTCACGTACTGCGCCCCGGATCGGAACGCCGAATCACGACGGGTGGTGTCGCCCGTCACGGCCTCGCGGCCCGGCTCGTCGGACCGTGTCCGCACGATGAAGCCGTTTCGCACCGCCGTCGCGATGCGATCGGCGGCCGGCCCCATCGCGTCGTTCAGCTTCATGAACGCCGCGGCCGGATGGTTCGCCTCGACGCTCACGAAGAGCACGCGCCCCTTCAGCGACGGATGTCCAGCCAAGTACGCCTCGCGCGGTGCGCCGGCGTTGTCCATCGCGAACAGGATCTTGCCGCGCGACTCGCGCAGCGTCGGCCACCCCTTGCTCGCAATCGCGTCACGCAACGTCGCCGCGTTGCCACGCACATCGTCGGGCGTCAGGATGTGCGCCTCGTCGAACACGGCGCGAATCTCGGCGTCGAGACCGTCCAGTTGCGCCGCATCGAATGGCAGCGGCCGGGCCGCCGGCCGCGTGCGCTCACTGGGCGGCTCACCGCCCTTGACCTCGATGAGGACGGCGATCGGCACGTGGCGCGGATGCGCCTTCGACCAGTCGCGCAACTCGGTGAGGCAGCGCGTGAACGTCGAGCACGTCGACTGGAAGTCCACCTGCGGCATGTGCAGGACCTTGAGGCCGGGCGACGCCATCTCGGGCCCAGGCATACGGACCTGCTCGAGGCCGGGACCGAGTTCGGTGACACGCGGCCGCGCGTAGTATCCGCCCTTCGGATCTGCGTAGACGTCGATCTCGAATTGCCGCACGCCCAGCGTCTCGAGCTGGTACGGCAGCGGGCGATGCGTGTAGTCGATGCTCTCGGCGTGCTCGCCGATCGCCTTCAGGATCGCCGGCTCCGGCGCCAGGTGATAGCTGTTGTGGGTGCCGATGACCTGCACGTGATTGAGCCGCAGGCAGTCCTCGGCGTTGGCGGCGGTCACCTCAGCGCAGGCCGGGGTGGCCGGCGCGCTTTGCGCGGCGGCGGGCAGGGACGACACGACCGCCAGCGCGGCGACGAGGAGGAACGGGGGGATTCGCATCACGCGGTCCACTCTAGACCAGCCGGGTGACCGGCCTGCGACGGCGCCCAGGGTCGTCTCGAGCCGCATCGAGAGTCGTTCTGAAACAGCCCGACCGGCCGGCGCGTAATAATGGCGCCGCCGTTTTCCGACTGCTTCGCTTCCGGCTGGCCTCCGTCATCGGATCGGCCGCCTGCAGGGCTTCGCCCAGGACCTGGACCCATGACCACACCCAACACGACCCGTCGAGACTTCCTCCGCGTGACCGGCGCCTCCGTCGCGGCGGCTCCCTTTGCGTCGACTGCCACAGCGGCCGCCATCCAGCCCAAGCCGCCGGTCGTCCCCGACCGGTCGTTCGGCTACGCCGTCGTCGGCCTCGGCGGGCTGTCGCTCAGCGACATCCTGCCCGCCTTCGCGCACACCAAGCGGGCGAAGCTGACCGGCCTCGTGAGCGGCGACGTCAACAAGGCACGCACTCTCGCCACCCAGTACGGCGTGCCCGAGAAGGGCCTGTACTCCTACGACACGTACGACCGCATCGCCGAGAACCCGGACATCCACGCCGTCTACATCGTGCTGCCCAACAACATGCACGCCGACTACAGCGTGCGGGCGAGCAAGGCCGGCAAGCACGTGCTGGTCGAGAAGCCGATGGCCAACACGGTCAAGGAGTGCGACACGATGATCGCGGCGGCCGCGGCCGCCAACAAGTGGCTGATGACGGCCTACCGCCTGCGCTTCGAACCCTATACGCAGGCGATGATCAAGATGGCGCGCGACAAGGAGCTCGGCAAGACGAAGGTCATCCTGTGCGAAGCCGGCTTCAACATCGGCAACCCGGAGCAGTGGCGCCTCACGAAGAAGATGGGCGGCGGCGGCTCGATGATGGACATCGGTATCTATTCGGTGAATGCCGCGCGTTATCTCTCCGGCGAGGAGCCGACCGAGATCTTCGCGATGGAATACAGCACGCCCGGCGACCCGCGCTTCAAGGAAGTCGAGGAAACCCTCACCTTCCAGATGCGCTTCCCGAGCGGCACGCTCGCCAACTGTGTCTCGAGCTACGGCACGCCGCTGAACCGCTTCCGCGTCCACGCCGAGCGCGGCTCCTTCGAGATGGAGCCGGCCTACAGCCGCCGCGCCCTCGGTCTGCGCGTCTTCCGGGGCAACACGATCGAGCAGCGCAGCCTGCGCGAGCCCGATCACTTCGCGGCGATGATGGACCACCTCGCCGAGAGTGCGGCCAACAACACGAAGCCGACCGCCGACGGCGAGGATGGCCGCAACGACCTCCGCGTGATCGAGGCGTGCTACGAGTCGGTCAAGACCGGAAGGCCGGTGAAACTGGCCTGATCGATCTTCGAGAGGTGGGAGGCCGGGTTGGGACCCGACTTCGCCAGCCGGCTTCGTCGCGCCAGGCAACCGGCCTTACCTGTTGGATCGGAGCAATTTCGGATTTCAGAATTTCACCGACACGTGAGCGCTGCGAAGGTTGGCGTTGTTCGTGAAATTCTGAAATTCCGCAATTCTGAAATTTCAGGCTCTTGCCCGCTTGTACGTGCCCGGCACGTTGCGGAACGAGATCGCGAGCCGGTTCCAGGCGTTGATCGCCACCACCGCCCACGTCAGCGACACCAGGTCCTTCTCCTCGAACTGGGCCCGCACCTCGTCGTAGACCTCGTCGGGCACGTGCGTCTGCGAGAGCAACGTGACCGATTCGGTCCAGGCCAGCGCGGCGCGCTCGCGCGGGGTGAAGAACGGCGTTTCGCGCCAGGCACTCAGGGCATAGATCCGTTGCTCGGTCTCGCCGAGCGCGCGGGCATCGGTGGTGTGCATGTCGATGCAATAGGCGCAGCCGTTGATCTGAGAGGCGCGGATCTTGACGAGTTCGCCGAGTGAGTGGTCGAGCCCGCTCGCCTCGATGGCCTGGTGCAAGGCGACGAGCGCCTTGGCGGCGTCAGACGTCATGTGCCGACGGATGTCGATGCGGGGCTGAAGGGCAGACGATGGGGCGTTCATGTCCCATAGACGGCAGCGCCCCGCCCGTTGTGACAGGCCTCAGCCAACCGGCAGCTTGGCCGGGTTGAGCACCACGTAGACGGCCGAGATGCGGTCGCCGTCGATGTCGAACGCATAGGTCGCCACGAGGCGCTCCCCATCGCGCAGGACCAGACCAGGTTCCCCGTTGACGGTCGCCGGCTCGACCGTGCGGCCGCGCTGTGTCAAGAGGCGCTGCAGCCCCATCACGACGCGGACCACCCGATCGATGCCGACGAGCGGCCGCGGCGCTGCGTGCACCACGCCACCGCCGTCCGACATCCACACCGCATCCGGCGTGAACAGCTGCAGCAGTGCGGTCTCGTCGCGTGCCGCCATTGCCGCCGCGAACGACTCGGTGAGCTTCGCGCGCGCCTCGTGGCTCGCCTCGAAGCGCTGCCGATCGCCACGCACCCGCTGCCTCGCTCGCGTGACAATCTGCCGGCAGGCCGCCTCCGTCTTGCCGAGCATCCTCGCGATATCGGCGTAGCCCGTCTCGAAGACGTCGTGCAGGAGAAATGCTGCGCGCTCCTCCGGCGCGAGACGCTCGAGCACGAGCAGGAAGGCCATCGACAGGTCCGACGCCAGCGTCGCCGCGTGGTCGGGCGCGTGGCCGGCCTGTCCCACGAGTGGCTCCGGCAGCCACGGACCGACGTACGCATCGCGAACGGTACGCAAGGCTCGCAAGCGATCGATGGCCAGGCGCGTCGTCGTCGTGACGAGCCACGCTTCCGGCGTGCGAATGGCGGCCCGGTCGGCCTGGTGCCAGCGCAGGTAGGCGTCCTGGACCACATCCTCGGCGTCGGCGCGAGAGCCCAGCATCCTGTAGGCCAGCCCGAAGAGGCGGCCGCGGAGCGATTCGAATGTCGCGAGGGTGGCGTCGAGCTCGGTCACGTGCGGATGATCCTCCGCCTCGAAGACGAGCCGGGGCCGCAGTTGTGACAGCCGTCTCACCATGAGTCAAGACCAGCGGCGGCTCGACGCGGCGCCACGGCAGCCGTCGTCGGGCTCGTCGTCTATCTGGTCGGCAGTGGCACGTCGGCGGGTCGGCAGTCAGCGAGCGCGTTCCAGCCGCTCGTCGTTTGTCGTTCTCGGCTCGGCCGAGGGGCAGGGCTTAAGATGCGGTCGTGAACGCTCCTCCCGCGCCCGGCTGGCATGCCGTCGAGATCGAGCGCATCCGCCCCGGCGCCCGCGCCGTCGACCTCGACCGCTGTGCCGTCGAGGCGCCGCTCGACATCCGCCTGCATGGCCAGTCGTTCGTCATGACCATGCGGACGCCCGGTGACGATGCGGATCTGGCGGCGGGGTTCCTGCTGTCGGAAGGCGTGATCACCAGCGCCGACGACCTCGTGGCGCTCGTCCCGTCGAGCGACGGTACAGGCGTCGACGTGACGCTGGGCAGCGCGGCCGCCGCACAGCTCGAGCGCCACATGGCCGCGCGGCGGCAGGTGACGGCGACCTCGGCCTGCGGCGTGTGCGGTCGGCAGAGTGCAGACGCACTGGCGTTCGACGCCGCGCCGATCACCGCCACGTGGACGATCCCCTCGGCGGTCGTCGACGTGTTACCGGCGCGACTGCGCGCCGCCCAGACGACCTTCGAGCAGACCGGCGGCCTGCACGCCGCGGGGGTGTTCGCTCTCGATGGCACGTTGCTCGAGTCCGCCGAAGACGTCGGCCGGCACAACGCCGTGGACAAGGTGCTCGGCCGGCTCCTGCGCGCCCGGCGACTGCCCTTGTCCGGCAGCGTGTTGTGCGTGAGTGGACGCGCGTCCTTCGAGCTGGTGCAGAAGGCCGTCCGCGGCGGGGTGCCGATGCTCGTCGCCGTCTCGGCGCCATCGAGCCTGGCCATCGATCTCGCGCGCCAGCGCGGTGTGACGCTCGCCGGTTTCGTGCGCGGCGACGGCTTCAACGTGTACGCCCACGCGCAGCGCGTGGCCTGACAGACGCATGCTCCCCTTCGGCCTCGACCGTCAGAAACCCCGGCACTACCGCGACATGCTTCGCATCGTCTGGGAGAATCGCGACCAGTTGCCGTATGCGTGGCGCATCCTCACCCAGGGTGTGTGTGACGGCTGCGCGCTCGGCACGTCGGGCCTGAAGGACTGGACGCTCGACGGTCCGCACCTGTGCATGGTGCGACTCGAACTGCTGCGCCTCAACACCGCGCCCGCGCTCGACCCGACGCTGCTGGCCGACGTACGTACGCTCGCGTCGACGACCTCCGCCGGGTTGCGTGCACTCGGACGGCTGCCGGCGCCGATGCTGCGGCGGGCTGGCGAGCCTGGGTTCAGGGTCGTCGGGTGGGACGAAGCCCTTGATCGCGCGGCCCGTGGCTTGCGCGAGACCGATCCGGCCCGGACCGCCTTCTTCCTCACCTCGCGCGGCATCACCAACGAGACGTACTACGTCGCGCAGAAGGCGGCGCGCGCGCTCGGCACCAACCACGTCGACAATGCCGCACGCCTGTGCCACGCCGCGTCGACCATCGCGATGAAGGCCGCGCTCGGTCATGGCGCCGCCACCTGCAGCTACACCGACTGGCTCGACGCCGACCTGATCGTCCTGTTCGGATCGAACGTCGCCAACAACCAGCCGGTGACGACCAAGTACCTGCACGAGGCGCGGCGACGCGGCGCCCAGATCGCCGTCGTCAACACCTATCGCGAGCCTGGACTGCAGCGGTACTGGGTGCCGTCGGTGGCGTCGAGTGCGCTGTTCGGCACGGCGCTCACCGACCACTGGTTCGACGTCCACACCGGTGGCGACCTGGCATTCCTGGTCGGGGTGTTGCGCGCCCTCATCGAGATGCGTGGCGTCGACGAGGCGTTCGTCAGCGCTTACACGAGCGGCTTCGAGGAGGCGCGGACCAGGGCGTTGGCGTCCGACTGGGCCGCCCTCGAGGCCGACAGCGGGACGACTCGCGCGCAGATGGAGGCGTTCGCACGCCTGCTCGTCGAGCGGCCCAATGCGGTCTTCATCTGGTCGATGGGGCTGACCCAGCACGTGCACGGCGTCGAGACCGTGGCCGCCCTGATGAACGTTGGACTCGCGCGTGGCCTGCCGGGGCGGCCGAACCGGGGACTGGTGCCGATTCGCGGACATTCCGGCGTGCAGGGCGGCGCCGAGATGGGCTGTGTGCCCAGCCTCGACGCGACGAGCACCGCACGGTTCGCGGCCACGTGGGGCTTCGATCTCCCGGACACGCCCGGGTGGACCACCACCGCGATGATCGACCACGCGGCCGCGGGCGACATCGATGCGTTCTGGATCGTCGGCGGCAACTTCCTCGAGACACTGCCCGACGAGGACCGGACGCGCCGGGCCCTGCGACGCCCCGCCCTGCGGGTCCATCAGGACATCATGCTGTCGTCGGGCATGCTGGCCGACAGCGACGGCGACGTGCTGATCCTGCCGGCGACGACGAGGTATGAGTCGCCGGGTGGCGGCACCGAGACGTCGACGGAGCGTCGGGTCATCTTCTCGCCCGAAGTGCGTGGCCGGCGAGTAGGCACGGCGCGACCGGAATGGCAGGTCATCGCCGACGCGGTGACGCGTGCGCGGCCGGACCGGGCCGCTGCTCTGAGGTTCAGCAATGCGACTGCCGTGCGGGCCGAGATTGCTCGTGCCGTGCCACTGTACGCAGGCATCGAGACGCTGCAGGCCAGGGGCGATCAGATTCAGTGGGGCGGACGCACGCTTTATGAAGGCGGCCGGTTCGCGACCGCTGACGGGCGGGCACACTTCGCAGCCCTCGAGTCGACGCGGCCAGCCCGCGCCTCCACCGCCGTCTCATCGTCGCCGCAGCCGCAAGTTGAGCCTGGGGCCAGACCTTCATCGCAGGTAGGGCCAGTCGCGAAGCGCGACGAAGCCGCGAGGCGAAGTTGGGTCCCAACCCGGCCAATCGTTGCAAACGCAGTCGACGCCACGTTCCGCGTCTCGACACGGCGCGGTAAGCAGTTCAATTCGATGATCCAGCGCGAAACCGACCCGCTCAACGGTGCGCGGCGCGACGACGTGCTGATCAGCGCGATCGACGTCGAGAGACTCGGATTGCGTGAGGGACAGGTCGTCGAGTTGTGTGCCGAGAGCGGGGTGATGGCCGGACGCGTCCGCACTGCGCCGATCGTGCCTGGCAACCTGGCCGTGCATTGGCCGGAGGGCAACGTCCTGCTGGCGGGCGGTCTCGTCGATCCGGCGTCGAAGGAACCCGACTACAACGCGATGGTGGTGCTGCGGGTGCCGGTTGCCGTCAGCGGCGCTACTTCTTCCTGACGGCGCGCTTCTTCACCGTGCGCCTGGGTGACGTCCGCGCCGACGCGGGCGCAGCAGCCTTCGCGCGCTCCAGCAATCGCCGGCCCTTCGCCGCGATCCGTCGTGCGGCTTCGGGCGTGCGCGGCACCGGTTCACCCCAGGCCCGCGCGGTCAGCGCGAACCGGGTCGGCTTGCCGGCGTCATCGACCAGCGGCGGCAAGTCGCCTGACCGGCCGTAGAAGCGCACCGCCCAGCTGCCCTTGCGGCGCATCTCGTCAGGCGACATGTCGCGCAGGGCCTTCTTCACACCCGGCTTGAGGTGACTGCCATCCTTGCGGGCGAATGCGGCCCGACCAGCCGCGGTCAGGCCACCGCGCGGATCGCGGATCGCCGCCTTGCGTGTGGTCGTCCGCTTACGCGTCGCCTGTCGTTTGCTCATCGGCTACTCCACAGGGCCTGCCACTGTGACGCGGCGGGAGCGATGCCGGGTCCACACGCGTCGGTCCGGCGCTTGCAAGGTCAAGAGTCATGACTGCCGACCACTTCGTGCGCACCTCGTCCATCGCCATCGGTGCCACCACCTTGTTCTTCGCGGGCTGGGGATTGCTGGCTCCCGCGTCGCTCGCCGCGAAGATGGGCGTGTCACCGCGCACGGCCCGGCTGCTCGGCGTTCGCGATCTGGTATCGGGCACCCTGCTCGTCACTCGAGCCGACCGCGCCGCGTTCACGCTTCGCGCCCTCGCCGACGTGTCCGACGCCTGGACGATGGCCGACACGCGGCCCGGCATCGCCGCGGCCGCCGGCGGCTTCGCCGGCTGGTCCGCGGTGAGTGCGGCGCTGGCGACACGCCAGCGCTGAGGTCGTCCGCACGACGGGCCGTTCG
Source organism: Luteitalea sp. (assembly GCA_035503395.1). Taxonomy (GTDB): domain Bacteria; phylum Acidobacteriota; class Vicinamibacteria; order Vicinamibacterales; family Vicinamibacteraceae; genus Luteitalea. Next base: position 9,477 of record DATJTM010000550.1, on the reverse strand, counting down.
AGAGGTGCCCCAACGGCCTGAAGATTGGTAGGGCCGGCTCGCCGGGCCGGCCGCTCACCGGACGCGCCGGCGGCGCGTCCCTACCGTACCGAGCTACTTCGTCGTCTGGTCGCGGCTCGGTGACCTCAGGTGGTGCATCTCGCCGAAGTCCGGGTCGCTGCCGGTCAGCCAGCCCTTCACGAACTCGTACAGCAGCACCGGGCGCGGCTTGTTGATCTCCAGGAACTCCGCCGCGTGCACGGTCACGCCGATCAGCACCATCCGGGGATCGTCGGGTGTGCCGTGGCGAGGATCGCCCTCGTCGGGAAACCACGCCTTCCAGTCACTCGCATACAGTTCGTGCACCTTGGCGCGATCGCGCGAGATGACCGCCAGCCCCGACACGGAGACCCACTCGCGGTTGCCGTCGCGGTAGTACGCGAGGTTGACGTGCGGATCCTGCGCGAGGTCGTCGAGCTTGGCGGTGCCGTCGGCCGAGACGAACCACAGGTCAGCGCCGCTGGCCCGCTTCTGGGTCGCCATCGCCCGTGAACGCAGGTGACCGTCGCGTCGCCGCGTCGTCATCATCGCGATCTCGATGTTGTCGATGGTCTGGTAGAAGGTGTCGAGGGTGTCTCCCATGGCTGCACCTCTTGGCGCACGCGTCGGCGCGCATTGGGGCCCGGGCGCGTGATCGGTGGCGCGGGCGTGTCGTCGAGCGTCGATCCGTCGTACGGACCCGCTGCGACGGCTGTTGCAAGGACCGCTCCGACATGGACAAACACGACCGTGGACATATAATCGGCGGCGCACCCTTCCCATGGCTGTGCGACTTCCGGACTGCGAGACTCGACCCTTCGGATCGCCCGTGTCTGGCGCGACGCCCATTGCCCCGCGCGGGCAGGAGTGGATCATCGACGCGCGCGGCTGTTCGCCGGACGCCTTACGCGACGAGCGTCGCCTGCGCGGTGTGTTCGATCGGCTGATTGCCGAACTGCACCTCACGCCCGTCGCGCCGCCGGTGTGGCACACGTTTCCGGAGCCAGGCGGGCTCACCGGCGTCGTCGTGCTCGCCGAGTCGCACCTGGCCTGTCACACGTTCCCCGAGCACGGCTCGATCTGCCTCAACGTCTTCTGCTGCAGGCCACGCCCTGATTTCGACGCCGGTGGACTGCTGGCCGAGATGCTCGGGGCGACCGACACCGACGTGCGCCGCCTCGAGCGCGCCTACGGTCCGCCCGACGGAGCGCAGCGATGAGGGGACCAGCCGGGCGCTGCCCGAACTGCACGTCGCCGATTCGCTTCCGCTGGTCGAGCGCCGTGCAGACGACGTGCGACGCGTGCCGCTCGGTCGTCGTCCGTCACGACGTCGACCTCGAGACAATCGGGGAGGTCAGCGACCTGCCGGTCGACGACTCGCCGATCCAGATCGGCACCGAGGGCCGCTACGACGGCAAGTCGTTCACGGTCATCGGGCGCATCGCGTACGAATACGAGGACGGCGGCTGGAACGAGTGGCACCTGGTGTTTGCCGACGGCACGAGCGGGTGGCTCTCCGACGCGCAGCTCGAATACGCCGTCTCGATGCTCGTCGAGCCGACCTCGGCACCACCCGCCCTCGACCGCGTCCGCCTCGGTCAGGAGTATTCGTGGCGGGACTCGACGCTGACGGTGAGCACGCTGACCACCGCGCGCTACAAGGGCGTCGAGGGTGAACTGCCCTTCGAGTACTGGGGCAAGGACGACGTGCTGTTTGCCGACCTGCGGGGGCATGACGCGACCTTTGCCACCCTCGATTACAGCGACGGCGACCCCATCCTGTTCGTCGGCCGCTTCGTGGAATACGACGACCTCGCGCTGCGCAACGTCCGCAGCTTCGACGGATGGTGAACGCGCCGGGCACACCGCGCACGCGCGGATTCAACTGTGCCAACTGCGGCGGCGCCGTCGAGCTGCGCGCCCTCGCCCACACCCGCTCGGTGACGTGCACGACGTGCGGATCGCTGCTCGACCCGCGCGACCCGAACGTCGTCATCCTGCAGGAAGCGGCGCGCCGCGAGTCGATCACGCCGACGATTCCGCTCGGCACGCGCGGCACCTGGCACGGACAGCCGTACGAAGTCATCGGGTTCCAGCGACGTTCGATCACGGTGGACGGCACGCAGTATTCGTGGGACGAGTACGTACTGTTCAATCCGTTCCGCGGCTTCCGCTACCTGACCGATTACCAGGGCCACTGGAACGACGTTCGCACCATCCGCGAGTTGCCCGTCGTCGACACGCGATCGAACCGGCCGACCGCGACGCACGACAATCGCAAGTACACGCACTTCCAGCACGCACAGGCCACCACCGACTTCGTGATCGGTGAGTTCCCGTGGCGTGTGACGCTCGGTGATCAGGTGGTGACCGACGACTTCGTCGAGCCGCCTTACATGTTGTCGTCGGAAGGCACCGAGCAGGAACGCACGTGGTCGCTCGGTACCTACACGCCCGGCGAGACGATCTGGAAGGCGTTCGGGCTGCCCGGTGCGCCGCCGGAGCCCGTCGGCGTCTTCGCCAACCAGCCGAATCCGTACAAGAAGGGCGCCAACGCTGGCTGCACGGCCTTCTTCGTGCTCTTCGGCCTCCTCGTGGCGCTGTTCCTGCTCCGCATGATCACGGCGGACCGCGAACGTGTCTTCTCGTCGAGCTACACCTACCAGCCCGGCGCGCCGGAGGCGTCGTTCGTGACGGCGCCCTTCACGCTGAGCGACGACGGGACGATCAGCATCGAGATCGACGCCAACGTCTCGAACAACTGGCTCGGCTTCGACGTCGCGCTGATCAACATCGGGACGGGCACCGCCTACAACACCGACAAGGAACTCGAGTTCTACTTCGGGACCGAAGGCGGCGAGTCGTGGACCGAAGGCTCGCGCAGCGGCAGCATGTTCCTGCCGAGCGTGCCGGCCGGCGAGTACTACCTGCGCGTCGAGCCCGAAGGCCCGGCCGGCATTGCCACCGGCTACACCCTTCGTGTCGTGCGCGACGTGCCATCCAAGCTGCCGTACGCCATCGCGCTCGTGTGCCTGCTGTTCCTGCCCTTCCTGACCGGTTGGCGTTCCGGCTGGTTCGAGCAGAAACGTCAGGCCGAAAGCGACTACGGCTCGTCGAGCAGCGACGACGATGACGATGATGAGGACTGAACGATGCGCCTGGCCATCCTGATGCTCCTGGGACTCACGGTCCTCGGCACCGCGAGAACCGCCGACGTGCGCGGCTGGATGGGCCGCTCGAACACGGTGCGGAACGTGCCGCGCTCGGTGCGCGACAACCCGGGGGCCTACCGCGCGCTGTATGCCGGCAATCCCCGCTATTTCGGAGGGAAGTGACCGATGGAAGCCACGCTCCTCACCAACCTCGTCGCGGCGATCGTCTTCGCGGCGCTCGGCATCTTCGTGCTCTTCGCGACGTTCCTCATCGTCGACTGGCTGACGCCGTACGACCTGTGGGGCGAGATCACGCAGAAGCAGAACACCGCGCTCGCCATCTTCATCGGCGCCTTCGCGCTGGGCATCGCGATCATCATCGCGGCGGCGATCCATTAGCGGACACGGCCGGGAACCGGGTTCAGGGTTTCCGGGTTCCGGGACGATTTCTCGCACGTAGCCGCCCGACTTGTCGGGCGGAAGCTGACCGGCCCGAAGCGTCCGGCCGCTCCGTGCGGACGGCGGGTTAGGCTGTAGGCCGCCGATGACCGCCGCGCTGCTGACCACCGTCCTGCTGATCGCCGCCTGCGGGCTCATCTACGAGCTCGTGGCCGGCGCGCTCGCCAGCTACCTGCTCGGCGACAGCGTCACCCAGTTCTCCACCGTCATCGGCACCTACCTGTTCGCCATGGGTATCGGCTCGTGGCTCTCCAGGTTCGTCGGCCGCGGCCTTGCGGCCCGCTTCATCCTCGTCGAGATCATGGTCGGGATCGTCGGCGGGTTCTCGTCGGCGATCCTGTTCCTCGCCTTCGCCTACTCCGACAGCTTCCGCCTGCTTCTGTACACGCTGGTGCTGATCGTCGGCATCCTCGTCGGCCTCGAAATCCCGCTGCTGATGCGGCTGCTGAAGGGCCGTTTCGAGTTCAAGGACGTGGTCGCCAACGTCCTGACGTTCGACTACCTGGGCGCGCTGGGCGCGTCGCTGCTGTTCCCGATCGTCCTGGTGCCGTGGCTGGGGCTGGTGCGGGCGCCGATGCTGTTCGGTGCGGTCAACGTCGCCGTGGCGCTGTGGACGACCGTGGTCCTCCGGCAGTCACTGTCATCACGCGTTCAGCGGATGCTGCAGGGCGCCTGCGCCATCTCGCTCGTGGCACTGGCCGCAGGGCTGTGGAAGGCGCCGGCGATTCTCGATCTCGCCGAGTCGAATCTCTACGCCGACGACATCATCCTGGCGCGAACGACGCCGTATCAGCGCATCGTGCTGACGTCGTGGCGCAGCGATCTTCGCCTCTTCCTCAACGCCAACCTGCAATTCAGCTCGCGCGACGAGTATCGGTACCACGAAGCGCTCGTGCATCCCGGTCTGGCGGCCCTGCCGGCGGCGCGGCATGTGCTGATCCTCGGCGGCGGTGACGGCCTGGCGCTGCGTGAGGTGCTGCGCTATCCGACCGTGCAGCACGTGACGCTGGTCGACCTCGACCCGGAGATGACGAAGCTGTTCTCGTCGCACCGCGAGCTCAAGGCGCTGAACGAGGGCGCCCTCGCCGACCCGCGCGTGCGGGTCGTCAACGCCGATGCGTTCATCTGGCTGGATTCGACCGACGCGATGTTCGACTTCGCGATCGTCGACTTCCCGGATCCGTCCAACTTCTCGCTCGGCAAGCTGTATACGACGACGTTCTACGGCATGCTGGCGAAACACCTCACGGCCGATGCCTCGTTCGTGGTGCAGGCCACGTCGCCGCTGTTCGCCCGCCAGGCGTACTGGTGCATCGTCACGACGATCGAGCAGGCGGGCCTGACGGTCGCGCCGTATCACGTCTACGTCCCGTCGTTCGGGGAGTGGGGCTTCGTGCTCGCGTCCCGGCGGCCGGTGGCGATGCCGACGCGGTTGCCGGATGGCCTGCGCTTCCTCACGCTGCGGACGATCGGCGAGATCTTCGACTTCCCGATCGACATGGCGCGGGTGCCCGTCGAGCCCAATCGCCTGCACACGCAGGCGCTGGTGCGCTACTACGAGCGCGAGTGGAATGCCATCAATCGGTAAGTGCGGCTTTGGTAGGGACCGCTCTCCGAGCGGTCCGTCACGATCACCGCGCTGTCACAGTCAGCGACGGACGGCCGGGACGGCCGTCCCTACCTCACGGTTCCGTCGCTTCTTCGTAGGCGTCCGTCGTTCGCCTTCGCCAAGACTACGGTGGACAAGTCGTCGGACGGAAGCACGCCACAACGTGTCCATCACGACGCCCGCCCATGAAGCCTGATCGACGGCAGTTCCTGTCGGCGGCGCTCGTCGGGCTGACGCAGAAAGGCGGCGCGCCGATCGGCGGCGGCTTCGTGAACGAGGGCCAGATCGTCGGCCATCGCTTACGCGATCGCGTGCCCTTCCCGCCGCCGAAGGAAGAACGACGCGCCGCGGTCGTGATCGTCGGCGGCGGCATCGCCGGCCTGTCGGCCGGCTGGCAGCTCGCCCGTCGTGGCTTCACGGATTTCGTGATCCTCGAGATGGAGCCGGAGGTCGGCGGCACGGCACGGTCCGGGCGCAACGACGTGTCGGCGTTCCCGTGGGGCGCGCACTATGTGCCGATTCCCGGCCCCGAGGCCGGGCTCGTGCGCGAGTTGTTCACCGACCTCGGCGTCTTCGACGGCACGCAGTGGGACGAGCGGCACCTGGTGCATGCGCCGGACGAGCGGCTGTTCCTGCACGGGCGCTGGCAGGAAGGCCTCGAGCCGACGATCGGGACGACGCGCCGCGATCACGAGCAGATGCGCCGCTTCGTCGATCGCGTCACGGCGCTGCGCGCGAGTGGACGATTCACCATCCCGATGGCGGCCGGCACCGACGGGCGGCCGACTCCGCCCGAAGATGCGCTGTCGATGTCGGCGTGGCTCGCACGCGAAGGCTTCGACTCGCCGATGCTGCGCTGGCAGGTCGACTACGCCTGCCGCGACGATTACGGCGGCCTGCCGTCGGAGGTCTCCGCCTGGGCCGGGCTGCTCTACTACGCGGCGCGCGACGCCTCCGACACCGGCCCACTCACGTGGCCCGAAGGCAACTGCTGGATCGTCGCGCGGCTGCTGGAGCGGCTGGCGCGGCACGTTCATACCAGCCAGGTGACGTATCGCGTCGCGCGCGAGGGGCAGCGCTGGCGCGTGCTCACGCCCGGCGTCGCCTGGATCGCCGACGCCGTGATCGTCGCCGCCCCCACCTTCATCGCGACCCGCATCGTCGAAGGCGCCCCGCAGGTCCGGCTGACGTCGTCACCGTGGCTGGTCGCCAACGTGACACTCGACCGCTGGCCGTCCGAGCGCGGCTTCCCGATGGCCTGGGACAACGTGCTCTACGACTCGCCGGCACTCGGCTACGTCGTCTCCACCCACCAGTGGCTGCGTCGTCACATCCCGCGCACGGTGTGGACGTACTACTGGGCGCTGGCCCACCAACCGGCCGTGGATGCCCGTCGCTGGTTGCTGGCGCAGGAGTGGTCGACGCTGCGCGATCGCGTGCTCGACGATCTCGCGCGCGCGCACCCCGACATCCGCGACTGTGTGCGACGCGTCGACATCATGCGGCACGGGCACGCGATGATCCGGCCGGTGCCGGGACTGCTGTCCGATCCGGCGTGGCAGGCGCTGCGTCGCGGTCACGATCGGCTGTTCTACGCCCACGCCGACCTGAGTGGGCTGCCGCTGTTCGAGGAGGCGCAGTACCGCGGCGTGCTGGCCGCCGACCGCGCCATGGCCGCGCTGTCCGGAAGGTAGGGCCCGTTGCCTGGCGCACCGTAGCCGACAGGCGGAGGTGGGTCCCAACGCGGCCTTTCGGCGATGCGCAATGCTCGATGCGCAATGTCGAACTCGGTAGGGACGCGCCGCCGGCGCGTCCGCTGTCGGGTACCCTCGGACGGCTCGGCGAGCCGTCCCTACCTAAATGCATGATGATCAACCACTTACAGTCCTGACAGAAAGATTACAATCGGCCGTCTCGCGACATGCGATTGTCATTGGCGAGATGAGCGCTCCCGTCCACATTGCATCCCTCTACGGCCGCAAGGCCGCTCAGGGCCACGGCGTCAACTGGATCACGGTCATTGCGATGACCGCCTTCCACATCGGTGCGGTGGCCGCATTCTTCTACATCGATCTCGGTGCCATCCTCGCCGCCGCCATCATGTGGTTCGTGGCCGGCAGCCTCGGCATCGGCATGGCGTATCACCGCCTGCTGACCCATCGCGGCTACAAGACATCGAAGGCGATGGAGTACTTCCTGACCATCTGCGGCACGCTCGCACTCGAGGGCGGACCGATCTTCTGGGTGGCCACGCACCGCATCCACCACCAGCACTCCGACCACGAAGGCGACCCGCACTCGCCACGTGAAGGCACCTTCTGGGCGCACATGGGCTGGATCTTCATGGGCAAGGCGATGCACCACGACACCGCCGTGCTGCGCCGCTACGTGCCGGACCTGAGCAAGGATCCCGTCCACGTGTGGCTCACGACGTGGCACTGGGTGCCGCAGGTGGTCGTCGGCCTCGCGTTCCTCGCATTTGGCGGCATCCCCTATGTGCTGTGGGCCGTGTTCTTCCGCACGACGTATGGCCTGCACGCGACCTGGCTCGTGAACTCGGCGACGCACCTCTGGGGTTCGCGCCGCTTCAAGACCAAGGACGATTCGACGAACCTGTGGTGGGTGGCCCTGCTGACCTTCGGCGAGGGCTGGCACAACAACCACCATGCGCACCCGGTGTCGGCCCGCCACGGCCTCGCCTGGTACGAGCTCGACATCAACTGGATCAACATCAGCGTCCTGCGGGCGCTGGGCCTGGTGTGGGACGTCAAGACCGCCCGCCTCGAGCACGTGCACCGCATGCCGCAGCAGACCGACGACGCGGTCGACATCACGCAGGCCGAACCCGCGCTGGACTGATTGGGTGCAACGACGGACGGCCGCGACGGCCATCCCTACCTCACTCCGGGCGGCTCCGTCGGACAAGTGAGGTAGGGACCGCTCTCCGAGCGGTCCGTCATCACAGATGTCCATCAGTCGCGGCCCTTGCGTGCCTCGTCGCGCCGCCCAGACGCGACGGACGGCCGGGACGGCCGTCCCTACCTCACTCAATTAAGATGACGACGTGACCCGGCGCAACGCGGCGACCGTCGTCTTCGTGACCCTCTGCGTCGTCCTCGTCGCCGCAGCGGTGTCGCTGAACATCGGCTGGATCTATGTCAGCGAGCGGGAAGTCCTGCCGCTCGTGCTCGGCGTCCTCGCCTTCTCACTGATCATCGCCGGCATCATCGTCTACACCGTGTTCCTCGTCCGCGAACTGCACCGCAACGACCAGCACGACGCGTTCATCAACGCCGTCACCCACGAACTCAAGACGCCGATCGCGTCGATTCGTCTCTACCTCGAGACGCTGCAGGCCCGCGAGGTGACCGAGCCGCAGCGCCGCGACTTCTACCGGATCATGCTGGCCGATGCCGATCGCCTCCAGCAGACGGTCGAGCAGGTGCTCAAGGCGGGTGTCGCCGGGCAGCGGGTCGGGGCGCAGCAGCGCGTGCCCGTCGACGTGGCGACGCTGGTCGCCGACGCGCTCGAAGTGGCGAGGCTGCGCCACCATCTCGCCGCCGACGCCATGACGCTCGCGGTCTCGGTGCGAGGCGACGCGGTGGTGAGCGGCGACGCCGACGAGTTGCGCAGCGTGCTCTTCAACCTGCTCGACAACGCGGTGAAGTACTCGCGCGAGCGGGTGCAGGTGGCAGTGGACGTGTCGACGCCGGGCGACGATCTGGTGCGCATCGAAGTGCGCGATCAGGGTGTCGGCATCCCGCAGGCGCAGCTGAAGCGCATCTTCCGCCGCTTCCATCGCTTCCAGTGGCGCGGCGCCAAGGTCAAGGGGACCGGCCTCGGGCTCTACATCGTGCGATCGATCGTCAAGCAGCACGGCGGCCGCGTGATGGCGGCCAGCGACGGCGAAGGACGCGGGTCCACCTTCACGATCGAGTTGCCGAGGATGGCGAGCTAGGCGATGGCCCGCATCCTCGTCGTCGAAGACGAACCGCACCTGGCGATGGGGCTGCGCTTCAACCTCGAAGCCGATGGCCATGCCGTCGACGTCGCAGCCGACGGCGAGACGGCGCTGTCCGCACTCGAGCGCGCGGACCATGGTGTGGACGCGGTCGTCCTCGATGTGATGCTGCCCGGCGTCGATGGCTTCGAAGTGGCGCGCGCGCTGCGCGGCCGCGGCGACTTCGTGCCCATCCTCATGCTGACGGCGCGAGGACGTTCCGAGGACGTGCTGCTCGG
>DATJTM010000549.1:0-13319 GCA_035503395.1 Luteitalea sp. | reverse complement strand
CGATCGTGGCTGCCGCGGCCGGTCGACGAGGTGTTTCCCTTCTTCGCCGACGCGCACAACCTCAACGTGCTCACGCCGGCGTTTCTGCACTTCGAAGTCCTCACGCCCAAGCCGATTCACATGCGTGAGGGCTTGTTGCTCGACTACCGTATTCGCTTGCGCGGCATACCGATCAAGTGGCGGACGCGCATACGTTCCTGGGAACCCGGCCGGCGCTTCATCGATGAGCAGATCAGCGGGCCCTACCTCGAATGGGTCCACACGCACGACTTCCACGACGTGGATGGCGGGACTGACGTGATCGATTCGGTCCGCTACCGCGTACTCGGAGGTGCGCTCGTGAACGCGCTCATTGTGGAGCGCGACGTACGGTCGATCTTCGACTTCCGAGCGCAGGCGCTGCGCCGTCACTTCGATGCGCCGCCAAGCCCGCGTGACCAGCCGCCGACCGTGCGTCGGCTCAGCTGATCGACTCGTCCCACTTACCAAGGATGTGTTTGCTTTTTGTCCCCGGCAAATCGTTGGTAGATCTGAAGTCATGCAAGCTTGTCCCGGTAAAGCTTGCGCCTGCTGATCGCGCGCCTGGTCATCACTGGCCGGCGATTGATCCGCATATTCGGATTATTCGTCCCTCGATCCAAGCCTGCGAATGTCACCGCTGAAGCAAGCGGGACTGGCAAGCGCAGCCATTGCTCCGTTAATCCACATCGTCACAAGGCTTATCCCGGTGTGACGAATCGTCATCGTGTTGGCACAGCGCTCGCGTTCCAGAGGGCGTGAGTCATTACGTACCTTTGAAGGAGACGGAGCAGATGAGTAATTGGAAGCGACTGTGCCTTGGGGTCATGGCCAGCCTGCTTTGCGCGACGATGGCATTCGCGCAGGGTGTGCAGACCGGGACGCTGCAGGGCACGGCCGTCGATGCGCAGGGCGGCGTGCTGCCCGGCGTCATCGTGACGGCGAGCTCTCCCGCGCTGCAAGGCGTGCGCACGGCGACGACCGACGAGAACGGCGTCTACCTGCTGCGCGGCCTGCCGGCCGGTGCATATACGGTCAAGTTCGAGCTGCAGGGTTTCAGCGCGAGCGAACAGAAGACCACCATCAACGTCGGCACGCCGAGCCAGGTGAACGCAACGCTGGGTATCGGCGGGCAGAGCGAGACGATCAGCGTCACGGCGAACCCCGTCGAGGCCGCCATCACGAGCACGGCGACGACGGCGAACTACAAGTACGACGAGATCCAGGCGCTGCCGGCGGGACGCAACCCGCAGGCGATCGCACAGCTCGCGCCAGGCCTGACGACCAACACGCCCAACGCCGGTCAGCTGACGATCTCGGGCGCCTTCGCCTACGACAATGTGTTCCTCGTGGACGGCGTCGACGTCAACGACAACCTGTTCGGGACGGCGAACAACCTGTTCATCGAGGACGCCATCGAGGAGACGCAGATTCTCACCTCGGGCATCTCGGCGGAGTTCGGGCGGTTCTCGGGCGGCGTCGTCAATGTCGTCACGAAGAGCGGCGGCGATCAGTTCTCGGGGACCTACCGTCTCAACCTCGCCAACGACAAGTGGCAGGAACGCTCGCCGTTCGAGGTCTCGCGCAATATCCAGAAGGCCGACAAGATCAACCCGGTGCACGAAGGCACGTTCGGCGGGCCGATTCTCAAGGGCAAGCTGTGGTTCTTCGCGGCGGGCCGCTACCTGAGCACCGAGAACCAGACAACGCTGACGGGCACGGGGCTGCCGTTCCTGACGACCAACGAAGAGAAGCGTGGTCAGGTGAAGGGCACGTACACGCTGGCGAACAACCACACGTTCCAGGGCACCTGGACGAGCGTGCGTCGCGATGCGGTGCGCACCGGCCTCAGCTTCACGGGCGATCCGCGAGCCATCGAGAGCCCGAGCTTCCCGAATGACGGATACATCTTCAACTACCGTGGCGTGCTCACCGACAAGCTGTTTGCCGACTTCCGGTTCTCGCAAAAGGAATTCGGTTTCCGCAACAGCGGTGGCGTCGGACAGAACCTGTCGGATTCGCCGTTCATCAACCTGAGCCTGCCGTCGGTGGCGTACAACGCGCCGTACTTCGACGCGACCGACCCCGAGAATCGTAACAACTACCAGGTGGCGGGCAGCGTGTCGTACGCGCTGGCGACGCCGAGTGTAGGGACCCACGACTTCAAGGGCGGCTTCGAGGTCTTCAACAGCTCACGGACCGGCGGCAATTCGCAGTCGCCGACCAACTACGTCTACAACACCGACTACCTCGGCACCATCCCCAACCCGACGCTCGACGCGCAGGGCCGCTTCATCCCGGTGTTCGTGCCGGGTGAGACGCTGCTCGAGAACTACATCCCGACGCGTGGTGCGCAGGTCGACACGCGGACGCTGTCGTTCTACTTCCAGGATCAGTGGCGGCTCGGGCGTCGGTGGACGTTCGATCTCGGCGCTCGTTACGAGAAGGTGGACGGATCGGCGACCGGTGGCATCACGACCGTCGACAGCAGTGCCTTCGTGCCCCGCCTGGCGGCCTCGTATGACATCGTCGGCGACGGCCGGCTGGTGGCGCAGACGACGTACGCACACTACGCGGGCAAGTACAGCGAATCGCAGTTCGCCTCCAACACCACCGTCGGCAACCCGACTTACATCCTGTCGGTGTACGAAGGGCCGGCCGGGCAAGGCGTCGATTTCGCTCCTGGTCTGAACCCGGCCAACTACGAAGTGATCGACGGCGAGTTCCCGCTGGCGAACGTCTTCGTCGGCGACGGCCTCTCGTCGCCGATCACGCGCGAGTTCACGGCATCGCTCGGTGCGGCCGTCGGTCGAGGGTTCGTGAAGGGGACGTTCGTCGACCGTGACGTCAACAACGTGGTCGACGACTTCATCCAGTTGTCCAACGGCATCACGACGGTGCAGCAGGACGGCGTGAACTTCGGGACGTTCACGAACATCATCTACGACAACACCGACGTGCCGAAGCGCCGTTACCAGGCGCTGCAGTTCCAGGGACGCTACCCGTTGTTCGAGCGCCTGACGCTGTACGGCAACTACACGCTGCAGGTCAAGAACGACGGCAACTTCGAGGGTGAGGGCGCCAACACGCCGGGTGCGCCGTCGCTGTTCGGCGACTACCCGGAGATCTACTCGGAGGCGCGCAACTTCCCGACCGGGCGGTTGAACGACTTCCAGCGTCACAAGGTCCGTGCCTGGGGCACCTACACGCAGCGGATGGGGGTCTTCGGCGACGTCGACCTCTCTCTCCTTTACCGCTACGACTCGCCCTGGAACTACAGCCTCTCGTCGGGCAGCGTGCCGCTGACCAGCATCCAGCGTTCGCTGGGCGCGGCCTACCCGAACCTGCCGAACAACCAGACTCTGTTCTATGCGGCGCGCGGGACGGAGTTCTTCAAGGCGGCGCACCTGTGGGATCTCGGCATCCAGTTCGACGTGCCGGTCTTCCGCTCGCTGCGTCCGTACGCGAAGCTCGACGTGTTCAACCTGTTCAACAACGACAAGTTGATTGCGTGGAACACGACCGTGTCGCCGGACAACAACGGTCCGCGTGACTCGCTCGGTCTGCCGCTGAACTACATCCGTGGCGCCAGCTTCGGCCAGGCCACGGGCAACGCCAGCTACCCGGCGATGCGCCGCATCGCGCTGGCGGTAGGCTTCCGGTTCTAAGAGTAGGTGCCTGAACGGTAGGGCCCGTTGTCCCAACGCGGCCCATCGCCGGGCCGGGCCAGGGCAGCCGGCCCTCCCTCAGTCGAGAGGCCGCTTTCCGCAACGGAGAGCGGCCTCTCGTCGTCTGACCTGACATGTACCGGCTTGCGCGATGGACGTGCGCGCTGCTCGTCCTGACGTCCGGTGCGCTGGCCGTGGAGACTCCGCGCGCGCAGTCGAAACAAGCCTTCGATGCTCAGCGCCTCGGGCTCGAAGCCGCGAAGTTGCCGCAGTTGCACACGCTGCGGGTCAGTCATCGCGGCACGGTGACAGGGCAGTACGATGATCGCCCGTCGCGACGGACCGCACTGGCCAACATCAAGTCGGCGTCCAAGAGCATCGTCACGCTGCTCGTCGGCATCGCGCGTGAGCGTGGCCAGCTGCCCACGCTGGATACGCCAATCGCCCGCTGGTTCCCGGCACTGCGCACCGACCCGGACGCGCGCAAGCGGACGATTACCCTCGGCCATCTGCTGACCATGCAAAGCGGGCTGGAGTCCACGAGCGGGGAAGGGTACGGTCGCTGGGTCAGCAGCCGGAACTGGGTCACCTTCGCGCTGGCGCGACCGATGGTCGAGGCACCTGGCACCGGCATGCAATACAGCACCGGCACGTCGCATCTGCTGTCGGCCATCCTGACCAAAGCCACTGGCCGCTCCACGCATGCGTATGCGCAGCAAGTGCTGGCGACGCCGCTCGGCTTCACGCTGGCGCGATGGCCCACCGACCGGCAGGGTATCTTCTTCGGCGGCAACGAGATGCTGCTCACGCCGGCGCAGATGGTAAGCATCGGCGAGCTGTGGCGGAATCGCGGTCGGGTCGGTGGCCGGCAGGTCGTCCCGGACGCGTGGGTGACCGAGTCGTGCACGCCGCGGACTCGGTCCGTGTGGGACACGACGCGCGAGTACGGCTACGGCTGGTGGATTCAGGACATCGGCGGCCAGCGCAGCTGCTTCGCCTGGGGCTTCGGTGGGCAGTACATCATGGTCTTCCCGGCCCTCGATCTCGTCGTCACCGCCACGTCATCGACGACGATGAGCGAGGACCGTCACGGTCATCGCGCCGCGTTCTTCGATCTGCTGCGACGCGAAGTGCTGGAACCGTTGGCATCTCGGTAGGGACGCCCCGCCGGGCGTCCGTCTTCGGCCCGCTCGGCGAGCGGGCCCTACCCACAGATCACTGAGCTAACAATCGAGGTGCGCCCATAGGTCCAACGTTGGGCCGGGACCGCCTTCGCGCTGCCCGGCTCGGTGCAGCCGACCCTACTTACGAGCAGGTAGCCCGTTGTCCCAACGCGGCCCTGCGGAACGCTCTCGACATTTCCGCATTCCGCATTCCCGCATTGCGATGTTCACACTGGCGGTCGTTCCATCGGCGGCAGCACCGCGAGGAAATCCTCCTCGAAGCGCTTCGCGTATTCGCCGAGCAGCGCCTGGACTCTGTCGTAGTCCGGCGACGCGACGATCAGCGCCGCGTGATGGCGCTTGGCGGGGCGCAACGTGATCTCGGGTTCAGTGTAGCCGCTGGTGTCGGGCCACTCCTGCCGCGCGAGGGCGAGCACGACGCCGGCGTAGTCACTGCGTTGGGCCGGCAGCTCGTACGGCTGCTCGCCACGGCCGATCTCGAGATTGGCCCACTCGTGCCACACGTTGACGCCCGTCGCCGCTTCGAGCGAGTCAGAAATGTAGGCGCCGCCGACCCGGCCCGCGACTTCCAGGAAGTAGTACTCGCCGTCCTGGCTCCTGATGAACTCGGCATGCGTTGCGCCACGGACGAAGCCGAGCGTCCGGAGCAGCGCGCGGTTCATCTCCAGCAGGATGCGCTCCTCGTCCGAACCGCGACGCACGGTGTTGGTGAGGAACACGCCGCCCTTGTGCGCCACCTCCATCGGCGGTCGCCAGTAGCGGTTGACGCCGGCGAAGATGACCTCGCCGTTCTCGACGAGCGAATCGACATGAAAGACGTCGCCGGGCACGAAGCGTTCGAGCAGGTAGTGCGTGGACCGCTCGGTGACGACGGGCCGCGCGTCGAGTGCGTCGATGGCGCGCCACACCAATTCGGAGTCGTGCAGCTTCTGGATGCCGACCGCCGACACGTCCGACCGCGGCTTGAGCACCCACGGACCGGGGATGTTCTCCATGTAGCCGCGGATCTCGTCGTAGTTCAGCACGTGCACGAAGTCCGGCACGCGGATCCCGGCTTCGAACGCCTTCACGCGCATCGCCAGCTTGTCGCGGAAGAGCCGGGCAGTTGTCGTGCCCATGCCCGGGATGCGCAGGTGCTCACGAATCATCGCCGCGTGCATGACGTCGTATTCCTCGAGCGCCACGATGCGATCGACGCGGTTGTGGCGCGCGAACTCGGAGACCCGCTCGACGAACATGTCGGCGGTGGCGGCGTTGGCGACGGTCAGGATGTCGTCGATGCTGTCGCGGGCCCAGTCCTCGTCGCGCAGCTTCTCCTTGATGACGAGCACGACGCGGCAGCCGCGCCGGCGCAACTGCCGGAGGAACTCGTTGCCCTTGAAGTAACTGGCGAGACAGACGACGGTCACCGATCGGTCCTCATCGCGCTACAGCCTATCTTCTGCCGCCCGCCTGAACCAACCCCGCTACTCGAGGAACCGTGCACGCAGGGAGGCATCGGGCAGAGGGCAGGGTCCCAGCCGGGCCGATAGTCGATAGCGGATGGCCGCGACGATGTTGTAGAGGCCGTCACGAATCGGTCGCGGTATCGCCAGGAAGACGCGCGCGACGGACCACGGGGCGTCCAGTCGGGCCGCGATCCGGAGAACGCCGTCCGACCGCAGCCACACACCCTCGTCGTCGACGAGCACCATCGAGTTCGGCGGTGCGTCGAGGCCCGCCGCCGTCAGCACGCGCCGACCGGCCGTCGATTCGCGTGCGGCGAATCGCAGGCGACCCTGCCGTTCGTGACGATGGATGAAACGCACCGACCGCTGGCAGAAAAGGCAGTCGCCGTCGAACACGACCACGGGAGGCGCGGTGGACATTGCCATCTCAGAGTAGGACGAGCGGACCGTGTCGATCGTCGCGGAAGGTCTCTCCGGGGTAGATGACCTGTTCCAGGAACAGCCCGGCCGCTGGCGCGGTCAGTCGAGCCACTTCCTCGCCATCGCCGAGCAACAGGCGTCGGACGTCCTTCTCGCGCAGGTCACCGGTACCGACGCGCACCAGCACGCCGACCATGCGCCTGACCATGCGCCAGAGGAAATGCGAGCCGGTCACCCGGACCAGCACGAGCGCCCCGTCCTCGATGATCTCCACCGCGTCGACCTGTACCAGCGTGCTCTTCTCGTCGGCGTCATCGTCGGAGAACGCTTCGAAGTCGAGTCGACCCTGGAACGATGCTGCGGCACGTCGCATGGCGTCGACGTCGAGACGGTCCCGCACCCACCACACGAACGGCTTGGCGAAGGCAGTGCGTCGACGACTTACCTGGTAGACGTAGCGACGGGCGACCGCGTCGTGCCTGGCGTGGAAGCGATGATGCGCCACGCGAACGTCCAGGATGTTGATGTCGGCGGGCAACGCCTCGTTGAGGCGGGTGAGCAGTGTCGTCGGCGGGAGGTTCGTCGCGACGTCGAGATGTGCCACCTGTCCGAGGGCATGCACGCCCGCATCGGTGCGGCCGGCGCCGTAGACCTCGATGCGATCGCGTCGGGCCGTGACCTTCTGGACCGCCTCGAGCAGATCGCCCTGCACGGTGCGGGCGTTGCGTTGCACCTGCCAACCTGAATAGCGGGAGCCGTTGTACTCGATCAGGAGGCGGAAGCGTGGCATCAGTGAGCGGTGTCAGCGGCCGGCAACCAGGCGCGACCGATCAACTGGCCGCCCTCGGTTTCGACGTCGACGTGCAAGGCCTTGCCTGCAAGGGCGCGCGTGAGCGTCACCGGCGACCAGAGGCGATAGCCCTCGGCGCGTCCGAAATCGACGTCGTAGTACCGGCTGCGCTTGATCTGCTGGCCGCCGTGGTACCAGACGTGGCGCACGCGATCGTGCAGGCCCTGTGGCGCATAGATCGCGGTGACGACGTAGACCTGCCCGCGGGCGGAATCGGGCGTGACCGCGACTGCCTGCGAAATCCGCGGCGCCGGTGTGAGCTCGACCTGCGTGCCGAACGTCGCCTGCTGCAGTCGAAGTGGAGCCGGCGGGATGAAGGGACGGCCGTATTCGACCAGCACGAACAGCCCGAGCACGATCAGGCCGCCGGCAAACCAGGTGCGCTGCCAGTCGATCCGTCGCTCGCTCAACACCAGCGTCGTCGCGCCAAGGCCTGCCACGACCGCCGACCACCACAACGCATCGACGCTCTCGATCTGCCACAGCACGGGCAGCGCCGCCGCGGCTCCGGCGAACACGGAGAACGCGAAGAACAGCGCCGTCAGGACGCGACGCACCGCGACGTGCCGGTCGTACACCAGGTCAAGCGTCGACAGCACCGCGGCCGTCGCGAGCAGGGCCGCGAACAACACGTTGGGACTGCCCGGCGTGGTGCTCAGCCAGTAGATCGGCAGGATGAAGAACAGCAGCTGCTGGTAGAAGTTCTTGTTGCAGTAGTTGATGAACAGCAGCGCACGTCGTCGCCACGGGCTCGACAGCGCACCGCTGCGGACGATGAACGGCAGCGCCATGCTGGTGATCCAGATGAACGCCACGTGCAGGAGGGCGATCCGCAGGTAGCGGAAGTTGCGCGCGCCGAGCCACATCACGCCGATGCCGAAGGCGAGCGCCCACAGGCTGTGCAGCCACCAGAGCGTCGTTTCGTGTGTTTCGACCCAGGTCGAGGCGCCGCGGATCGCTCGCTTCGACCTGCGTCGGAGCGTGCGATGACCGCCGGATGATTCGAGCGCCTCCACCGTACAAGTGTACGAGACCTCCACCACACCACCCCGGAGTCGGAAGGTCGGGCCGGCTGCACTGGCGCGCCGAAGCCGACCGGCGAAGGCGGGGCCCAGCCCGGCCTGTCAGGAAGGGTAGTCAGCCCTGGCGCGCCTGCCGCCGAAGCCGGTCCAGGAGCTCGCGGAGGTCGTCGGGCATGGGCGCGGCCAGGTCCAGCCGTCGCCCCGTTGTCGGGTGCGCCAGCGCCAGCCGCTGGGCGTGCAGGGCCTGACGCGTGAAGGACAGGCCATGGCCGGGCGCCCCTTCCCGCGGTCGGTAGCGCCGGTCGCCGACGAGCGAGTGTCCGTGCAACTGCGCCTGGGCCCGAATCTGCCCCTGCCGCCCCGTCTCCAGCGCGATCTCGAGCAGCGACGTCTCCATGAACGTCGTCACGACGCGGTACGTGCAGGAGGCGTCCCTGGCTTCCTCGTCGTCATCTTTGGCGCGGCGCTGGACGAAGGCGTCATCGTCCCAGGCGAGGCGGTCGCGCCAGGTGCCTTCGGCCGGCTCCGGGTGCCCGTTCACGAGCGCCATGTAGATGCGTTCGGGCGTCCGCTTGACGAACTGGCCGACGAGCGCAGCCCGAGCCGCCTCGCGCAGCGCGAAGACGACCAGGCCCGACGTGTCCTTGTCGATGCGGTGGACGACCAGCGGCTCGCGCGCTCGATGCGACCGGAACCGGTCCCAGAGGAGTGCCTGCACCGAGGGCGCTGCGCTGTCGCCGTCGAGCGGCACGGTCAGCAGGCCGGGCGGCTTGTTGACGACGATCAGGTCATCGTCCTCGTGGACGATCGCGAGGCCGTCGCGCGTTGCGGTCCGCGGCAGCCGTGCGGCAGACCCGGGGCGGTCCATCCAGAGTCGCACCTCATCGCCGTCGCGCACCAACGTGGCGCCGCCGGTCGCATCGACCTCCTGGCCGTTGACGAACACCCGCGCTCGCGCGATCGCGTCCGTCGCGCGTCGCCGCGACCCGGCCCGGTCCTCGGTGGCGAGGTACTTGTCGAGGCGCTGCCCAGCCTCGCCGGCCGCCACCGTCCACCGTCTGTCCCCCTTCACGTGAATCAGAGTACCGCGCGGGTCATGGTTCCGCTGCGTCGTTCTAGCGGTCGCGCGGCTCGGCGCCGCGCGCCGCTCCCTGGGCACGTCGGGGACGTGCCCCTACCCGCCAGAACCCAGGACGTCGACTGCGAACTGTTGCAATTCGTAGCCGTCCGACTTGTCGGACGGTTTCGTCAGCTTCGCCTCGCCACTGGTCGCTACCGCGCGACGTATACTGCCGGCCGACCATGCGTATCGGGATCGATTTGGGCGGGACGAAGGTCGAGGCGCTGGCCCTCGACGACGATGGCCAAACCCTCCACAAGGAGCGCCTGCCGACGCCCCGGCACGACTACGAGGGGACGCTCGCGGCGATCCATGAACTCGTGCGGCGATGCGAGGAAGCCACGAGCCTGACCGGCACCGTTGGTGTGGGCATGCCTGGCGCGATCTCGCCGGCCACTGGCCTGGTCAAGAACGCCAATTCGACGTGGTTGAACGGGCAGCCGTTCGCCGAGGATCTGCAGCGGGTGCTCGACCGCCCGGTTCGCTTCGCCAACGACGCCAACTGCCTGGCGCTCTCGGAGGCGACCGATGGCGCGGCCGCGGGCGCCGAGGTCGTGTTCGGCATCATCCTCGGGACGGGCGTGGGCGGTGGCCTCGTCGTGCGCAATGCCGCGGTGATCGGCGCCAACGCGGTGGGCGGGGAGTGGGGGCACAACATGCTCCCGTGGCCCGAGGACGGCGAGTACCCCGGCCCGTCCTGCTACTGCGGGCTCACTGGCTGTATCGAAAGCTGGCTGTCGGGCCCCGCCTTCGCACGCGATTTCCATCAGGTTTCCGGCCGCGAGGCGACCTCCGCGCAGGTCCTGGAGTGGGCCACGCAGGGCGACCCCCAGGCCGAAGCCGCCTGGCAGCGCTTCGAGCGCCGACTCGCGCGCGCCCTCGCCGCACTGATCAACATCGTCGACCCCGACGTCATCGTTGCCGGTGGTGGCATCTCCAATGTCGATCGCATCTACGAGCGCGTCCCCGCACTCTGGGATCGCTGGGTCTTCTCGGATCGCGTGGACACGAAGTTCGTGCGCGCGAAGTACGGCGATTCGAGCGGTGTCCGCGGTGCCGCCTGGCTCTGGAACGCCTGAGGACAGCGACGGCACGTTCTGCCGCTGCCTAAGTGGTTTCCGAAGGCCGACGGCCGACCGACGAAGGCCGGCTCTTACCGCTTGGAGTGGCGAACGAGATCCGCGATCTCGTCTGACGCCGGCGAATCCAGAACCTGGCGCGGCGTGCCCACCTGGCCCACACGTCCCTCGACGATGACGACGAGCTGATCGCCGAGCCACGCGGCCTCGTCGAGGTCGTGCGTGACGAAGACGATCGTGGTGTGGAGGCGTGCCTGCAGCGCGCGGAGCTCCTCCTGCAACTTGCGCCGCATCGACGCATCGAGCGCCGAGAACGGCTCGTCCATCAGCAGCACGTCGGGGTCGGTGGCGAGGGCGCGAGCCAGGCCGACGCGCTGCTGCATGCCGCCCGAGAGTTCGTGCACGTGCCGGTCGGCCCACTCCGACAGCCCGACCATCGCCAGTTTCTCGTCGACAACGCGTTGGCGAGCGCTAACGGGATCGCCACGCAGTTCGAGGCCGAACACCACGTTGTCGCGCACCGTGCGGGTCGGCAGCAGGGCGAATTGCTGGAACACCATCGACACGTGATGCCGTCGAACGCGGCGCAGCGTCGTGTCGTCGCAACGGGCGACGTCGATCCGTTGGTCGCCGGCCTGCAGCCATACCGAGCCGCGCGTGACAGGCACGAGGCGGTTGATGGTGCGCAGGAGTGTCGACTTGCCGGAGCCCGACGGGCCGACCAGTACGGTGATGGCGCCGCGTGGGATGGTCAACGTGACGTCGCGCACCGCGAGCACGACGTCGTGCCGTTCGAGGATGTCGCGACGCGTGGCGCCGCGCTGCGCATCGGCGATGGCGCCGTCCATCGTACGTTCGCCGCGGCGCGACTGCTGGCGCGGGAAGAAGACGTCGACACCGTCGAACTCGAGGGCGGTCGTCATCGACGCGGACGATCCGATGGACGGGCCAGTCGATCCAGCACGATGGCGAGGAGCACGATCGCTATGCCGGCCTCGATGCCGGTGCCGACCTGCACCGTGTTCAAGGCCCGCACGACCGGCACCCCGAGGCCACCGGCGCCCACCAGTGCCGCGATCACGACCATCGACAGGCTGAGCATCAGGCACTGCGTGATGCCGGCGACGATGCTCGGTGCTGCGCTCGGGAGTTCCACCTTCCACAGCAACTGCCACGGCGTGGCCCCGAACGCGAGACCGGCCTCGACCAGTGATCGCGGGACGCTGGTGATGCCGAGTTGTGTCAGGCGAATCGGTGCGGGAAGCGCAAAGATCACCGTCGATACGAGACCAGGGACGACACCAAGGCCGAACAGCACGAGTGCCGGCGTCAGGTAGACGAACGTCGGTAGCGTCTGCATCAGGTCGAGAATCGGACGGAGCAGCAGCGCGACAGACGGCCGGCGAGCCGCAAGCACGCCGACCGGTACACCGGTGCAGGTGGCGACGGCCGCAGCCACGAGCACCAGTGCCAGCGTCTCCATCGTCGCGGCCCAGTAGCCCAGATTCATCACGAGCAGCAAGGCGCTGGCCACGAAGATCGGGAGCCGCAGGGCGCGTCGGCGCCACCACGCCGCAGCGGTGGCGAGAGCGATCAACAGGGGCGCGGGGATCGCCGTCAGCAGCCGGTGCACGAACGACACGAGGCCAGTGATGACGGCGGAGAACACGTCGAACGCACCACGGGCGTGATGCCTGACCGCGTCGACGCCGCGGGTGGCCGCATCGCCGAGCGGCAACTTGTGCCGACGGACGAAGGCCTCGAAGGTGTCGTCGGCGTGCTGCAGCCGCTCGAAGGGCGACTCCACACGAGCCACTGGTGACGGCAGGGACCGCACGCCAGCACTCCACGTGGCCACCCGTTCGCCGTTGGCGGTCAGCCACGCCTGTGCCGCATCGTCCGGCGATTGACGGCCGCTCAGGATGGCCTCCATCAACCCGTTCTCATCGTCGACGGTGAACGCGATCTGCGAGAGCAGGCGACCGACGTTCGGGCAGGCGTCGGCATAGCCCCGACGCGTGACCGTGTGCACCGTGGCCCCGCCGAAGTCCTTGCCGAACCACGCGTCGCCGCCCGACAGGTATCGCATCGAAAACCGCGTGTTCATCGGATGCGGCGCCCATCCGAGGAAGACGATGGGGCGACGGGCCCGCACCGCCCGCTCGACTTCACCGAGCATGCCCTGCTCGCTCGACTCGACCAGGCTGAAGCCAGTCAAGCCCAGATCGCCGCGACGGATCAGGCCGAGCACCGTCTCGTTGGCTTCGTTCCCCGGTTCGATGCCGTGGATGCGGGCGCCCAGTTCGCGCCTGAACTTCGCGATGTCGGCAAAGTCTCGCAGCCCAGCGTCGTGCAGGTAGGCGGGGACGGCCAGCGTGTAGCGGGCCCCGGTGAGATTGGCGCGGACAGGCACGATCGAGCCGTCGGCCAGGTAGGGCGCGATCATCTCGCGCTGCGACGGCATCCAGTTGCCGAGGAAGACGTCGATGTCGGCATTGCGCAGCGACGCG
>DATJTM010000548.1:0-7103 GCA_035503395.1 Luteitalea sp. | reverse complement strand
CCGCCAACGCCAATCATGACGTTCCAGGCCTTCCAGCCGGAGAACGCGTTGTCGGCGGCGTGCACCACGATCACGCCCCCACCGGCCGACACGTACTGCTCGAAGGCCGTCTTCAGCGGTTCCGGCCAGCGCTCGTCGGGGGCGTCGTAGTTGAAGACCACGGCCTTGTAGGCCGCGAAATCCGGGCGGAAGTCGGAGAGGACGCCGGTGGCCGCTGGCGCCGTCACCACCTCGACCTGAAAGAGCCCCGTCTCCTCCAGTGCCTTCTTGATCAGCGGCGTCGTCGCCTGCCACTTGTGGTACGGGCCGCCGCTCTCGCCGTCGAGCAGCATCACCTTCGTCCGCGCCGGTTGGGCACGGAGCGACATCGGCGCGGCGACGCACGCCACCGCGAGGAGCACACTCAGCATCTTCGACATCGAATCCCCCGTGCGCCGTATGGTAAACGAGACCCTCGACGGGCGACGCGCGGGGCCGCCGCGCCCTGCCAGCCGGCCGGCAGTCGTGATAGAGATCAGCCAGTCCCATGTCACAACGCTGGCCGTCTGCCGCTGCCCTGATCGTCCTGTCTCTCGGCTCGTCCGTCCTGCTGCGCGGTGCCCAGGAGGCTGCGCCCACCACCCGGACGGGCGAGGTGGTGCGCCTCGAGCGCGACGAGGCGGCGCGCCTGGCCACCGATGCCCGCGGCAAGGTGAAGGTGGAGCTCGCCGACGGCCTCGAGTTGTCGCTCTGGGCGCCGGAGAAGCTGCTCATCGACCCGGTCGCCATCGACCTCGATGCCGAGGGGACGATGTACGTCACCAGCACGACGCGCAACAACATGCCGTTGGACATCCGTCAGCACCAGGACTGGATGGCCACGGTGCACACGTTGCGGACGATGGCCGACCTGCGAGCCTTCTACAAGAAGGTGATGGCGCCGGCCAACAGCGAGAAGAACCGCTGGATCACCGACCTCAACAAGGACGGCTCGCGCGACATCCGCGACCTCGTCGAGATGAAGGAACGCCTGTATCGCATCCGTGACACGGATGGCGATGGCCGCGCCGACGAGTCACGCATCGTCTACGAAGGCTTCAACGAGGACCCGGCCTTCGACATCCTCGG
The DNA here is from genome assembly GCA_035503395.1 of Luteitalea sp. Taxonomy (GTDB): domain Bacteria; phylum Acidobacteriota; class Vicinamibacteria; order Vicinamibacterales; family Vicinamibacteraceae; genus Luteitalea. The sequence goes on along the minus strand of DATJTM010000548.1, from coordinate 5,996 downwards.
CGGCGTCCTGTCGCAGGGCAAGGATGTCGTCGTCGGCGTGCCGCCGGGCGTCTACCGCTTGCGCGACACCGACGGCGACGGCGTGTTCGACCAGCGGACGACGATCGCCGAAGGCTTGAACACGCACCCGGCCTTCGGTGGCCATGGCGTGTCGGGTGTGATCGTCGGACCCGACGGCCGTCTCTACTGGGAAGTGGGCGACATCGGCCTGCACGTGGTCGACAAGGCGGGCAAGGCGTGGAGCCTGCCCAACCAGGGCGCGGTGCTGCGGTCCGAGATGGATGGCTCGAACTTCGAGATCTTCGCGTCGGGCATCCGCAACCTGCAGGAGTTCTCGTTCGACGATCGCGGCAACCTGATCAGCGTCGACAACGACGGCGACCATCAGGGCGAGGCCGAGCGCCTCGTGTACCTGCCCTACGGGTCCGACAGCGGCTGGCGCTCCAACTGGCAGTACGGCAAGTACACCGATGCGCGCAACAACCGCTACAACGTGTGGATGCGCGAGCAGTATTTCAAGCCGCGCCACGACGGCCAGGCGTCGCACCTGCTGGCGCCGATCGAGAACTGGCACTCCGGTCCGTCGGGGATGGCGTACAACCCGGGTACCGCGCTCTCGGACGCCTGGAAGAACTACTTCTTCGTCTCGAGCTTCCCCGGCGCCGCGCCGAACGCGCGCGTGTACGGCTTCACGCTGAAGCCGGACGGGGCGGGCTTCAAGAAGGACGTCGAGAAGCAGGTGACGCGTGGCGTGCTTGTCGTCGGCATGCGGATCGGGCCGGACGGCGCGCTTTATCTGACCGACTGGATCACCGGCTGGGACTCGAAGAACAACGGCCGCCTGTGGAAGCTCGATACCGCCGCGGCTTCGAGCCACCCCCTGCGCGCCGACGTGCAGGCGCTGCTGCGTGAAGATCTGACCAAGCGCACGCCCGACGCGGTGGCCACCCTGCTCCGCCACGCCGACATGCGCGTGCGGCAGAAGGCGCAGTTCGATCTCGTGCGCCGCGGCGACGCGGCCGCGCTCCTCGCGGCAGCGCGCGATGGCGGCAACCTGCACGGACGACTGCACGGACTGTGGGGCGTCGCGCAGCTCGCGCGCCGGCAGCCGCAGCATGCGGCAGCGCTCGCCTCGTTCCTGACGGATGCCGACGCAGAGATCCGCGCGCAGGCCGCGCGTCTGATCGGCGACGTCCGTCATCAGGCCAGCGCCGCCGCCGTGCTGCCGCTGCTGAAGGACGGTGAGCCGCGCGTCCGCTTCTTCGCCGCCGAGGCGATGGGCCGCCTGGCGTACAAGGCCGCGACGCCGGCCCTGGTCGCGATGCTCGCCGACAACGACGGCCGCGACATGTACCTGCAGCACACCGGCGCCGGCGCGCTCGCGTCGATCGGTGATGCCGCGGCGCTCGGACAGCTCTCGACGCACGCCTCGCGCGGTGTCCGCCTGGCGGCGGTGGTCGCACTGCGGCGGATGCACCACGCCGGGGTCGCGCGCTTCCTGTCCGACAGTGATCCGCTCGTCGTCACCGACGCGGCCCGCGCCATCAACGACGAGGGCGGCATCCCGGCCGCGCTGCCGCAGCTCGCGGCATTGCTCGGCACGTCGCCGGTGACGACGGAACCGTTCGTGCGTCGGGCGCTGAACGCCAACGTGCGCGTGGGCACGGCAGACGCGGTCGCGCGCATCGAGGCGTTTGCCACGGCCTCGGGCACGACGCCGGAACTGCGCGTCGAGGCGATCGCCGCGCTCGGCATCTGGGGCGACCCGTCGCCGATGGATCGCGTCGACGGCTTCTACCACGACCGCGTGACGGTGCCTGCCGCGCGCACCGCCGACGCCGTCGTCGGCGCACCGACGAGCGGGCCCGCGCTGGTGCTGGCGTCGTCGCAGGGCCAGACGACGCCCCGTGCAGGGCAACCGGCCGCGCCGCCCGCGCGTCGCGCCGCCCGGCCCGCGGCGGCGCCGCGCCAGACTGCGGCGGCTCGCGCCGCCATCGAGCGGCTCGTCGCCGCCCAGTCGTCGTCCGCCACGCCAGACGTCGACGTCAAGGTCGCCCTTGCCGAAGCGGCGGGACGCCTCGAGGCACGGGGCGCGGCAGAGACGCTGCAGGCGCAGCTGAAGTCGGACCCGTCGGTCCTCGTGCGCACCGCGGCCCTGCGCGGTCTGCAGGCCATGAAGGCCGGCGACATGAGCGCACTCATGCAGACCGCGCTCGCCGACAAGGACGCCACCGTCCGCCGCGCGGCACTCGCACTGCTGCCCTCGCTGCCGCTGCCACCTGCGGCCAAGGCCGAACACCTGGCCGCCGTCGTCAAGAGCGGCGGACTCGCCGAACAGCAGGGCGCGCTGGAAGTGCTGGGCACGTTGAAGACGACCGAGTCGCGGGCGCTACTCGGCACGCTCGTCGACGACCTCGAGGCCGGGCGCATCGCGCCGACCCTTCAGATCGATCTCGTCGACGCGGTCCAGATCGACGGGTCGCCGGCGCTGGCCAGGCGCCTCGAGGCGTACCAGGGCAAGCAGCAGGCCGACGCGCTGATCAAGGCGTTCCGCGCCGCCGCACTGACCGGTGGCGACGCCCGCAAGGGTCAGCAGGTGCTGACGCAGAATCCGCTCGCCGAGTGCACGCGCTGCCATGCCATCCGTGGCCGTGGCGCCGACGTCGGTCCGGAACTCACCAAGATCGGCGCGACGCTGACCCGTGAGCAGTTGTTCGAGGCACTGGTCGACCCGAACAAGCGCATCGCGCCGGGGTTCGGTACCGTCGGCATCACACTGAAGAGCGGCGATCGCGTCGACGGCACATTGCGCGAGGAGACCGACACCGAGGTCGTCGTCGGTGTCGGCACGCCGATGACGGTGCGACGCATCGCGAAGACGGAGATCGCCGAACGCACGGATCCGATCTCGGCGATGCCGCCGCTGGGTCTCGTCCTGACGCCGCGCGAAGTGCGCGACTTGATCGAATTCCTCAGCGCGCTGCGGTAGTCGCGATCCCGACGACCTGCAGGTATGGCCGTCACGCCAGACTGTCACGTGACGATGACGATGAGCTGGCAGCGACGGACGGCTCGGAGAGCCGTCCCTACCTCACTCGCGGAACCGTCCGACAAGTCGGACGGCTACGACCCTCTACGCGCCACAGGTAGGCTGTAGGCTGTCGGCCGCAGGCTGTAGGCGAGTCTGTCGCCCGTTGGGTGAAACGGCCGCCGAGGCGGCGGGCGTATCATCAGCACCATGCGACAACTGGTCACCACGCTGTGCCTCGGCACCGCGCTGCTCCTCGGCAGCGCCACGCAGTCCCTCGCAGACACCAAGGCGTTCCTCGGGCGCTGGAACATCCAGAGCACCGACGCCGCGACGCCGGGTGTCTACTGGCTCGAAGTCACGGAAGCCAACGGCGAACTGACGGGCCGGTTCCTCAATCGCGGCGGCAGCCCGGTCAAGCTCGCTTCGGTGACGGTGACCGGCGACGACCTGACCTTCACGACGGCCGCGCCCAACGCGAACACCCCGGGCCAGACCCACAAGGCGTCCATCAAGGACGGCAAGCTGGTGGGTTCGGTGACGTTCCGTGAGCGGACGATCAACTGGGTGGGCGTCCGCCCGCCGAAGTGGGCCGCCGCCAACGCCAACGGGCCGCACACGTTCGGCAAGCCGGTCGTGCTGGTGGACGGCACCTCGATCGACGGCTGGAGCGGTCAGCGCGCCGGGCAGCCGCTCAACTGGACGGTCGAGGACGGCACCATCACCAACGGCGAGAAGGCCAACAACCTGATCTCGGCGCAGAAGTTCAAGGACTTCAAGATTCAGGCGGAGTACAAGGTCGCCGAGAAGAGCAACAGCGGCATCTACCTGCGCGGCCGCTACGAGCTGCAGGTGCTGGACGACTTCGGCAAGGAACCCGAGGAGCACCAGCACATGGCGATCTACGCGTGGACCAAGCCGCTGGTGAACGCCAGCAAGAAGCCTGGCGAGTGGCAGACCATGGAGGCGACGATCGTCGGCAACAAGGTGACGGTCGTCCTGAACGGCACCAAGGTGCACGACAACGCCACCATCCAGGCCGTGACCGGCGGCGCGCTCGACGCCAACGAGGATCAGCCCGGCCCGATCATGCTGCAGGGCGACCACGGCAAGGTGTGGTTCCGTAAGCTGGTGGTGACGCCCATCACCAAGTCGGCCGGCACCAACTAGAACTAGGTCGTTCCCGCCTCACGCCGCACCTGGGCGACCAGCGCGTTGCCCGGGTCGGCGTCCTTCCACCATCCGAGCAGGATGTCGTAGGCACGACGGCTGCCGGTGGCGTCGCCCGACGCCTTCAACGCCCGCGCCAGCCCCAGTTGCGCGTGCGGAATCAGCGGCGAGAACGGATCGGTGCCGCGATGCGCCACCACCTGCCCGAAGGCACGCGCCGCTTCGCTGTGCGCCCCGGCCGCCGCATACGCCTGTGCCTCGAGATACGTCGGCGCCAGGGCCGCGATGAACCCGAACTGATAGGGCGCCGCCGGGCGTAGCGCTTCGAGCGCCTCGGCCGGCCGGTCGTGCGCGAGCCCGATCGCCGCGGCGGCGGCCGGCAGATACGCGGCCGTCAGGAACGTGTCCTCCGGACGGATGCGCCGCAGCTTCTGGACGATCGCCGAGGCGTCGTCGGGCGCGCCCGCGAGTGCCAAGGCGAGCGCCGCTCGCAGCGCCGGCTCCGGCGCCGTCGAGGTCGTGGCAACCTTGCGCGCCAGCGCCACGGCAACCTCGCGATTGCCGTAGAGCGCCTCGGTCAGGGCCTCCCACGCCGCGTAACCGGAGGCCACCTGTTCGAGCTTCTGGGCGGCGGCACCGCTGATCGTGGTGGCGAACAAACGGCGGCTTTCCTCGATCCGTCCGTGGAAGGCCGCATCCTGCGCCTGCGCGCCGACCACGTCGAATCCGCGTGGTCGGGTCGACGCCCAGGCGATCTGTGCCTCTGCCGCGCCGGCATCGCCCAGCAGTTGCAGGACCTGATAGAGCAGGCGGCGCAACGGCACCGTCTCCAGGCGCTCGGCAATCGCCTCTTCGGCGACGACGCGCGCATCCCCGTAGCGCCCCTGCCCACGACGGGCGTGCGCCAGGTTCGAACGCGGGAAGACGTGGGCCGGGTTGCGGCGCCTCGCCTCCTCCGCCGCCGCCACCGCTGCCGGGAAGTCACCGAGGCGATTGAGCAGCACTGCCAGCGCGTTGGGCGCCCGATAGTCGCGCGGGTACGTGCGCGCCCACACCTCGAGCGCCTCACGGGCCTTCACCTGGTTGCCGGTGACGCGGTCGTGATACTGGTACGTGATGAACAAGCGTTCGCGTTCGCTGACGCGTTGCGCCTTCTCGAACGCCAGCCTCGCGTACTGCTCGCTGCGGCCGCTCTCGCCGATGCCGCCATAGGCGGTCGACAGCGTCGTGTAGGCGAGCGCGAAGTTCGGGTCGGCCTCGATCGCCCGCTCGAGCCAGCGGATGCCTTCCATCTCCTGGCCTGCCGCCCGTTTCGCCGCCGCCTCGGTGTACGCCTTCAGCGCCGCCAGCGACGGCGTCGTCGCATCCTCGATCCGCACGTCGTGACGGGCCAGCGTCGTCCGCGGCTCGCCCAGGGCGGTGCGCACCGACGCCGTCAGCTCTCCGAGCGCGCGCAGCACGTCCTCCTTGCGCTGCACCTCGGACTGCTCGCGGGCGATCGTCGCGCCGTTCTCGCAGTCGGTCGCCACCAGCGCGATGACCGTGCTGCGACCGACCGCCGAGACGCTGCCTTCGAGCATCGCCTGGATGCCGAGGCGCTGACAGAGCTCCGTCGCCATCGCGTGCGTCAGCGCTGCGTCCGGCTTCTGCCCCATCATCTCGAGCCCGGCCCGCCGACGTTCGTCGGAGACGATGTCGAGATACGGCGACTGCCCGAGGTACACGCTCACGGCCTGGCGCAACGTGCCGTCGAAGTCGGCATCCGCGGTGCCGTTGACGATCTCGCTGAGCAGGACGG
>DATJTM010000547.1:0-8178 GCA_035503395.1 Luteitalea sp. | reverse complement strand
TCGGCGTGGGCCAGGTCGAATCGGTCAACGTCGAACTGAGCGTCGCCGGGCTGACCGAAGAGGTCACCGTCACGGCGGACGCGCCCGTGCTCGACATCAGCTCGGCGCGCATCGGCGTCAACGTCTCGCCGGAAGAGGTCGAGAACCTCCCGGTGAACGGCCGCAACTTCGCGAACCTGATGACGCTGGCCACGGGCGCCACCTCCGACGGCAACGGCGGCTGGGCGAGCGTCCGCTTCAACGGCAAGTCGAACCAGCAGAACTATCTCAACTACGACGGCGTCGACGGCACCTACGTGTGGGACGCCAGCCCGGGCTACCTGAATGCCACGGGCTCGCAGTTCCGCCTGCAGACCTCGATGGAGTCGGTCGCCGAGTTCCGCGTCAACGCCGGCCTGGCGCCGGCCGAGAGTGGGCTGGGCACCGGCGGCAACATCACCGTCGTCACCAAGAGCGGCAGCAACCGCTTCACGGGTTCGCTGTTCGAATACTTCCGCGACGATGCGCTTGACGCCCGCAACAAGTACGACGACACCAAGCAGCCGCTGCGTCTCGACCAGTTCGGCGGCTCGCTCGGCGGCCCGATCCTGAGCAACAAGGTCTTCTTCTTCGGCAGCTACGAAGGCCTGCGTCAGGAGACCGGCCTCAACTTCTTCGAATCGGTGCCGAGCGACCTCGCGCGCCAGCAAATCCTCAACGGTATCCCGACGACAACGGGCGGCGGTCGCAGTGCGGACCGGACGCGTGCGGTCGCGGCGCTGCTGGCCGGTTTCCCCAACGAGACGAGCACCTCGTCGGCCCCACTCGTCGGTCGCACGACGCTGGCCACGGTGGCCGAGCAGCGTGAGGACTCGCTGACGGGTCGCCTCGACTGGCGCCTCTCCAACTCGCAGAACCTGTACGTGCGGTACCTGTACAGCGACGGCGAGATCGACACGCCGGACCAGACGGTGACGCCGCGTCGCGTGCGCGCCTCGCAGACGCCGCAGAACTTCGTGGCCAACCTCCAGTCGATCGTCCGGCCGAACGTCGTCAACGAGTTCAAGTTCGGCTACAACCGCCCCGACACGTCAGCGGTCGCTTTCGGTCCGTCCGGCTACCCGGTCGACCAGGTCTCGCTCTCGGGCGCGGTGGGTTCGTCGTCGATCGACGGCCGCGGCACCACGGGCATCGCGCGCTCGGGTCTGCAGCTGCGCGCGACCAGCGCCGCGCAGGGCGCCGGATCGCTGTTCGAGCCGGAGACCTTCTCCATCCAGAACGCCCTCACGCTCTCGCGCGGCAACCACACCTTCAAGGTCGGTGGCGAGTACCGGATGCTGAACGTCGGCTTCCAGTTCCTGGGTGGCGACACCTACGAGTTCAACAGCATCGCCGACTTCATCGACAACCGCCCGAACCGCGTGCAGCGCGCTGTCGACTCGCCATTCTTCACGGCACAGCAGTACTACGCGATTGGCTACTTGCAGGACTCGTGGCGCCCAACGCCGAAGCTGACCCTCGACCTCGGCCTCCGCTACGAGTTCTACTCGGTGGTCAAGGAGAAGAACCAGCTGGCGATGCCGTTCTTCATCGAGGAGAACGACTTCTCGAGCGATCCGGACAACTTCTACAACCCGGACCGCAACAACATTGGACCGCGTCTCGCCGCGACCTACCTGCTCAACGACAAGACGGTGCTGCGCGGCGGCCTCGGCGTGTTCTACGGCCCGGGTCAGTTCGAGGATCGCATCCAGCCGATCGAGAACTACATCACGCGCTACTCGGTGAGCGCGGCCGACGTCGCCGACAACGGCCTGCAGTACCCGGTGTCCGACGCGGTGTTCCGCTCGTCGCTGTCGGTGCGCGGCTACACGCACGAGCGGCCGGACGAGTACAACGTGCAGTACGGCGCGAGCGTGCAGCGTGAACTGCCGGGTGCCTTCCAGTTGAGCGTCGGCTACACCGGCAGCCAGGGCTACGACCTGTTCCAGCGCGGTGTCTCGAACCTGCTCGACCCGACGACGCTCCGTCGTCCGCGTCCGGAAGTGGGCCAGGTCGACTTCAAGATGTCGGGCGGCCGCAGCCAGTACGACGCGCTGCAGCTCGGCCTGACCCGCCGCTTCCGCGGTGGCCTGACCGGCGGCTTCCAGTACCAGTACGCGCACAACACCGGCACGACGCAGGGTTCGAACGAAGCGGCCACGGCGCAGAACACGTACGACTTCTCGACCGAAGAGGGCCCGAACCCGACCGACATCCGCCACAGCACCAACGCCAGCCTGGTCTACCAGTTCGGCGGCGACGGCCTGCTCACGGGCGGCTGGCGCATCGGCGGCATCCTCAACGCCCGGAGCGGCGTGCCCCTGAACGTCGTCATCTCGCGCCCCGACAACATCACGGTCGGCGGTGTGAGCGTGGCCAACATCCCGGGCGGCAACTCGCGCGGCACCCAGCGTCCTGACCTGATTCCCGGTGTCGATCCATACCTGAAGGATGGCATCCGCTGGCTCAACCCGGCGGCCTTCGCGACGCCGCAGCCCGGCACGTTCGGCAACCTTGGCCGCAACGCGCTGCGCGGTCCTGGCTTCTGGCAGCTCGACCTGATGGCCAGCAAGGACTTCCGCTTCGCCGGTGGTCGCCAGGGCCTGCAGTTCCGCGTCGAACTGTTCAACATCACCAACGAGCTGAACTACCAGCAGCCGGCCGCCTCGCTACCCAACGGCACGCCGGGCGCCGCGTTCACCGACACGACGGCGGGGGCCACGTTCGGCTACCTGCTCGGCCCGCTGAACCGCACGATCGGCCTGGGCACGCAGCGCCAGACGCAGATCTCGCTGCGGTATCAGTTCTGAGGGAGGGACGGGCCGCCGGCCCGTCCGATCCAGACGGACCGCTCGGCGAGCGGTCCCTACCGAATCGAAGGGGCGCCTCCACGGGGGCGCCCCTTTCGTTTTCCGAGGGCTCGTCCCCTGCCCTCACGCTCCCGTCGGACAAGTCCGACGGCTACGTCCCCTGATCTTTGATCTGTCGCCCGCTGCCACGGCGCGCTCCAGCCCTGCGCTCTTCCTGAAGTGCTGCTCTCCTGTTCTCCTGCTCTCCTGCTCTCCTGCTCTCCTGCTCTCCTGTTCTCCTGAACAAAAAAAGGGACCCCGTTATGCCGGGGCCCCTGCCTCTATCCTTCAGCGCTGCCTCGGAGATGTCCCGGGCGCAACGCACGACCAGCATCGCCGCGCGACGTGACGCGCGCGAGACGTTCACCTCACATCTTCACAACGGACGATCGCCGCATTGCTTGTGCACTGGCCGGACACGCACCACGAAACTCCACCGATGACCGCACCGACGAGGGCACCTCGTCGCGTGTGATTGGTTCGAAGCCGAAGCGCGGGAAGAAGCCGGGGGCGGTCGTCGTGAGCAACACGACGTCGCGCACGCCGCGCGCCTCGGCGTCGGCCAGCAATCTCGTGACGATCGCCGTGCCGAGCCCACTGCCTGGCGACTCGACGACGAGGGAACGCAGCAACGCTGCGTCGCCGTACAGCTCGAGGCCGCCGGCGCCGACGACGCGGTCATCGGCGTTCACGGCCACGACGAACGTCTCGAGATGATCCTCGGCCCCATCGAGCGGCAGCTGCGCGTTCTCGAGCAGCGTCGCGATCGACGGCCAGTCGCTCGCGCGGGCCGCGCGCAGGGCGGCCGTCATGCCTGCGCCGGCTTGCGGGCCCGGACGAAGCCGCTGAAGAAGTGGCCGTCGGCTGCCGTGAGGTCGCCGCAGGACTGACCGGCATCGCGGAAGTACGTCTCGGCGTCGGCGGCCGCGTATTCGCGCCACGACTCGACCTGCACGTCCTCGAACCCCGCCGCTTCCAGGCCTGCCACGTAGTCGTCTTCACGCAGCGCGCCCGCCAGGCAGCCGACCCACAGTTCCATGTTGCGGCGTACGTCCGGCGGCACCTCACCCCGTACCAGGACGTCCGACACGGCGAAGCGGCCACCGGGCTTGAGCACGCGCGCGGCCTCGCGCAGCACCTGCGGCTTGTCGGCCGACAGGTTGATGACGCAGTTGGAGATGATCACGTCGACCGACGCATCGGGCAGCGGCAGGTGTTCGATCGTCCCTGCGAGGAACTCGACGTTCTCGACACCGGCGCGTCGCTGGTTGTCGCGCGCCAGGGCGAGCATCTCACCCGTCATGTCGACGCCGTAGGCCTTTCCGGTCGGGCCGACGCGCCTCGCAGAGAGCAGCACGTCGATACCGCCGCCCGACCCGAGATCGAGGACGACCTCGCCAGGTGCGAGGTCGACCAGGGCCGTGGGATTGCCGCAGCCGAGCGAGGCCTGCACGGCTTCGGCAGGTAGGGCGCCGACCTCCTCCGGTGTGTAGAGGCCGCTGGTAATGGGATCGCCGCACCCGCCGCTCCCGCAACACGAGGTCCGCTCGCCGCCCGTCGCCACCGACGCCGCAAACGTTCCGTACTTCTGCTGCACCACTGCCTGGATTTCGCTCACGTTGCCTCCAACCGACTGTCGCTGGCCACGCGCGGCACTCGCCGCGCACATTTGCCAACGCGAATATAATGGGCACGATATTCGCGTCTCGATATATTTGTCAACGCGCATATAGAGGCTCACCATGCTCACGACTGCCCTGCCCTCGACCCACGTCGCCGATATCGCCTCGGTGTGTGCCGCGCTGGCCGACCCGACGCGCCTCCGCATCCTGGCGCTGCTCGGCGACGGCGAGGTCTGCGTGTGCCACATCCACGAGAGCCTCGACATCCCGCAGCCGACGGCGTCCCGGCATCTGGCGTACCTGCGCAAGGCCGGGCTCGTGGAGGGCCGGCGCGACGGCCTGTGGGTGCACTACCGGCTTGCGACCGCGCTGGCCCCCCACGTGCGCCACGCCGTCGATGGCGTGCTCCATGCGACGCGACACTGTCCCGAGGCGGCCGCGGACGGACGCGTCCTCGCGAGGACGACCGGTCAACCCGTTCGTTCGCTGCTGCCGATGGTGTCTGGATGCTGCGCACCGCCGGTGGCAGCGAGTCACAGGAAGAAGGCAGTCAGCCCACGAGGAGCCCGCGCATGAACGGCGCGCCGGCTCGCATCGTCTTCGCCTGCATTCACAACGCCGGCCGTTCGCAGATGGCCGCAGCGCTGTTCAACGCGGTCGCGGATCCGCACGTCGCGGCAGCGGTGTCGGCCGGTACCCACCCGGGCCCACACGTCCATCCCGTCGTTGTCGATGCCATGCAGGAAGTGGGGGTCGACCTGACGCAGTGCTCACCCACGCTGCTGACCGATGACCTGGCGCGCGGTGCGACCCTGCTGGTGACGATGGGTTGCGGTGAGGCGTGCCCGCACGTGCCTGGCCTGCAGCGAGACGACTGGCCGCTCGCCGACCCGAAGGGCCGGCCGATGGACGAAGTACGTGCGATTCGCGACGACATCGCAAACCGCGTGCGCGCACTGGCGACAGCACGGGGCTGGCTTCGCAGCGCTGCCCCGTCGACTACGGGATAGGCGCGTCTGACGGCGGCGGTGCGTCGGTCAGCGTGACGGCCGGTGCGCCCTCCGTCACGAGCGGCTCGATGACGACTTTCTGGGCCGGCGGCAACAGGTCCCGGTACGCGTTCCCGAACAGCTCCCAGGCCGTCTGGAACAGCGCCGCGATGATCGGCCCGATGATGAAGCCGAGCGCGCCGAAGGCGATGATGCCGCCGAGCGTCGAGAACAGGATCATCAGGTCGTGCATCTGCGTGTCGCGGCCGACCAGCCGCGGGCGCAGCACGTTGTCCACCGACCCGACGATCAGCCCGCAGAACGCCGCCAGGATGACCGCCTTCACCCAGTGCCCGGTGAGGGCCAGGACGATCGCGGTTGGCACCCACACCACTGCGCCCCCGAGCATCGGAATCACCGAGAGCACCGTCATGATCGCGCCCCAGAAAATGGCGTGATCGATCCGCAGGACCCAGAACGCCAGGCCCGCCATCGTCCCCTGGATGATGCCGATGACGAGTGTGCCTTTCAGCGTCGCGCGCGTCACCGACACGAACTTGTCGAGCAGCAGGTCGCGCTCCCCTTCCCGCAACGGCAGGAAGCGGCGGACGGTGTGCAGCAGCGCCGGACCGTCGAGGAGCAGGAAGAAGACGGTGTACGCGAGGATGAAGAAGTTGAACACCGCCTGCACGGTGCCGAGCGTGGTCGTCGACAGCGAGGCAACGATGAAGCCGCCGGCGCTGCTGGCCCACTCGCCCGCCTTCTCGAACAGCTGCTCGCGGTACGGCGCGATGTGCTCGGCAAACGGCAGGCGCTCGAGCAGCGGCGCCAGTGACGTCGGCTGACGCGCCACCTGCGAGATCCAGGGGCGGACGTTGGCGCTGAGTCGAATCGCCTCCGCCGTCACCATGTAGACGACACCGCCGACCGGCGCCGCCACGGCCAGCAGGCCAATGAGCAGCGTAACGAACGCGGCGAGTGGCTGTCGCCCCTTGAAGGCCACGACGAGTCGCCGGAACAGCGGATGCAGGACGCCCGCAAAAATCGCCGCCAGCAGGATCGTCAGCAGGAAGCTGTTGATCAGCCAGAGAAAGACGACGGTGATGCCGAGCACGAAGACGAGCAGGAAGATCCGACGAAATCGGTTCTCCCTGAACGGCAACGGCTGTCCCAGCGTGTCGGACGCAATCGCCACGGTGGCAACGATGATAGCCCGGCGCGACGCAGGCACCCTGAGCGTTGGGTAGGGACGGGCCGCCGGCCCGTCCGACCGAGCGCGGACCGCTCGGCGAGCGGTCCCTACCGAAGTCGGTCGGCTAGGAAAGGCAGCGGTCGGCTACGAATGCCTGCTCGCCCTCAGGCAGCCTGTAGCCTGAAGCCTGGTAGGCCTGTTGGTAGGGACGGGCCGCCGGCCCGTCCGCTCGATCGCGGACCCGCTCGACGAGCAATCCCTGTTGAACGCCGGTCAGCGCGTACCGGTGATCGGTTCGCCGTCGGCGTCGAGCCGAATGACCTCGCCGAGCTTCAGGTCACGGATGCCGGCCTCGACTTTCTCGAGGTCGCCCACGATCACCCACAGTACGTGCTGCGGACGGATGTACGCCGACGCGGCTGCGGCAAGCGCCGGTTCCGTGAGGCCGCGCACGCGCGTGGCGTACGTCGAGAAGTAATCGTCGCCGTAGCCGAGGTTGACCAGTTGCACGGCCGCGGCCTCGAGCGCGTCGAGCGTCTCGAAGCGGCCGGGCAGACTGAGTGTCTGGCCGCGCATCGCGCTGGCGAACTCGTCGCCGGCCAGCGGCCGATCGCCAGCCACACCCTTCAGTTCCTTGACGATCTCGACGATCGACTCGCGCGTCTTGTCGGTCTGCACCGGCGCGACGATGTAGAACGGGCGCGGCCCACGGGTCGCCGCCATCACACCCTGCGTGCCGTAACTCCAGTGCTTCTCGAGGCGCAGATTGCGGTTCAGCCGCGACGTGGCGATACCGCCGAAGTTGCGGATCACGGCTTCGATCGCGAGGTCCTGCGCCGCACCGCCCTTCTCGGTCGTATGCGCCGCGACGATCACCGACTGCGGCGCGTCGGGCTTGTCGATCAGGTACACGCGTCCGCCCGTCGCCGTCGGGACGGCGCCGATTGCCTTCTCCGGCGCCTCGCCCCGAGCCCATGTACCGAACGCCGCTTCGAGCGCCGGCTTCAAGGTCGCCATCGTGACGTCGCCAGTCACGATCAGCGTGCTCGCGTTCGGCTTGAACCAGGCCCGATGCCAGGCGATCAGTTCGTCGCGCGTCAGCGCCGCGACGACACGGTCATCACCCGACCCACTCAACGGATTACCGTACGCATGGCCGGAGCCATAGAGCAGCCGCGGCAGCACGCGGAGCGCCGCCGCCACTGGCTGTGCCTTCTCCTGCCCGATCTGCGCCTGCTGCCGCTTCTTCTCGAGCGTGACCAGGTCAGCGGGGAACGCCGGATGCTGCACGACGTCGGCCATCACCCGCAGGGCGGGCGGCAGCGACGACGAGAGCGCGCTCAATCGCACGAAGGACAGGTCGAGCGAACTGCCCGTGGAGATCCGCGCGCCGATGGCGTCGAGTTCATCGGCGATGCGGAACGTGTGCCGCGTCTCCGTACCATCGTCGAGCAGGTTGAGGGCCAGCGCCGCGGTGCCGGCCTTGCCGGACGGATCGGCGGCGT
>DATJTM010000546.1:0-24495 GCA_035503395.1 Luteitalea sp. | reverse complement strand
CGCGACAGCCTCCGCCTCGACGGCCAGCGAAGGCTGGTGCGCCCGGTGGGACTCGACCGCGAGGCGAGCGATGGCGGAGCCGAGCGGCTGAGGACGGCCGGGCACCACACGCGCCAAGCGTGTGGTGCGCCCGGTGGGACTCGAACCCACGACCAACGGATTAAAAGTCCGCTGCTCTACCGACTGAGCTACAGGCGCCCTCGGGCAGTCTAGCAGTTACGACATCGGCTCATCGCCGCTCGGGCCGTAGATCGACGGCACTTTCGCGCCCATCGATCGCAGGTACGACGCGAGCTGGCCACGATGATGGATGCCGTGGTTGTTGGCCAGCGACAGGAAGCCGACGGCAGGCTGCGTCACCTGCCCGAAGAAGTCGACCGGCGTGAGCAGTTCCTCGCCCGTCATCGCCAGGACGCGCGCGAGCACCGCCGGCATCGCCTGTTCGTAGTGCGCCACGACGTCGGCCGTGGTCTTGAGACTGCCGAGCAGCGCGCCGGCCTTCTCCTTATCGAACACGTACTGTCCCTCGACGACCCCCTCGACGAACCAGGGATCGACGTGCGCGATGTGCTGCGCGAGCTCACCCGCCGACCGCGCCTTCTCGTCCGGCTTGTAGCCCCAGCCGGCGTCGGGCACGGCCTTCAACACCCGCAGGGTGGTCGGCACCTCATGCTGCATCGTGGCCACGTACTGCTGGGCGAGGAAGATGGCTTGCTCGGGCGTCATCGGGTCGTCCTCCAAGGAAAGCGGAAACGTCGTACGGGTGTTCAGCGCCAGCGGAACAACTTCAGCGCGGCAACGAAGCTCACGAGCATCCAGGTGCCGAGCACTGCAATCTGCGTCACCACGCCGGCGATGCCACTGCCGTCGATCATCACGCCGCGCAGCGACTGGTTCAGTGCCGTGAGCGGCAGCAGGTTGATGACCGGCTGCATGGCCTCGGGAAAGTTCTCCGAGGCGAAGAAGATGCCGGAGAACACCCACATCGGCACCATCACCAGGTTCATCAGGCCCGACACGCCCTCGATCGTCTGCGCGCGACTCGACACCAGCAGCCCGATGCCGGAGAACGTCAGCGTGCCGAGCAGGCACAGCGCGAACAGCGTGACGTACGAGCCGTTGACCGGGACGCCGAACACCAGCTTCGCGAAGCCGAGCAGCACCGCCACTTCGAGCACCAGGAAGATGAGGCGCGAGGCCATGTGCGCCAACAGGTAGTCGGCGCGACGCATCGGCGTCGCCATCAGACGCTTGAGCAGCTTGCGCATGCGGGCGTTGACGACAGAGAAGGCCACGCTCCACATGCCGGTGCCCATGATGTTCATGCCGAGCAGGCCAGGCACGACCCAGTCGATGTAGCGCGAGCCGGGCACCGTCACCAGGCGATCGGTCACTTCGACCGCAGCGCGACGACCCGCCTTCGTCTGCAACGCATCGTCGACGACGAAGCGGCCGATGCGGCTCTCAGGACGACTGGCATCGAGCTCGTAGGTGACGGGAGGCCCTGGCAGCACGAGGAGATGAATCGCCCCGTTGCGCAGGGCGACGTCCGCTGCAGCCCGATCGACGAGCTTCACGCGGACGCCCTTGACCGCCGACAACGTCGACTGCAGTTCGGTCACCGCGGGCGCAGGTCCCTGCTGCAACACACCGACCAGCACGTCCGGCGGGCCCTGGTTACGGAACGCGACGCCGAGCGCGCATGACAGCAGCACCGGGAACGCGAACACCCAGAACACG
This sequence comes from Luteitalea sp., assembly GCA_035503395.1. Classification (GTDB taxonomy): domain Bacteria; phylum Acidobacteriota; class Vicinamibacteria; order Vicinamibacterales; family Vicinamibacteraceae; genus Luteitalea. Next base: position 22,755 of record DATJTM010000546.1, on the reverse strand, counting down.
GCCTCGGGCTCCCGCAGGAACTCCCGGAAGCGGGCGTAGGTCAGCTCGAAGAGCGGATGGCGAATCGTCATTGATGAAGCCAGACGCTTACGCGTCGCGGAGTTGCCGACCGGTCAGCGAGACGAAGACGTCTTCGAGCGTCGCGCTGTGGGTCGTGAGCAGGCTGAACGCGTCGGGATCGGCGACGGTGGCCAGCAGGGCCGGCAGCGCCGCATGCAGGTGCGAGACGATCAACGTGCCTCGCCCGTCCGTGACCGACGCGCGACGGACGCCCGGGAGCCCGTTCAACTGCTCCACCGCCGGCATCACGCGGCCCTCCTTCAGCGCGAATTCGACGACGTGCTCGGCGCCGAGCGAGGCGATCAGCTCTGCCGGCGTGCCGAGGGCGATGACCTTGCCGTGATCGACGACCGCGACGCGGTCGCACAGCACCTGCGCCTCGTCCATGTAGTGGGTCGTGATCAGAATCGTGCGGCCCTGCTGCTTGTAGTCGACCAGGAGGTCCCACAGCTGACGACGCGACTGCGGGTCGAGGCCGGTGGTCGGTTCGTCGAGGAACAGCAACGCCGGATCGCCGGCGAGCGCGCAGGCAATCGCGAGGCGCTGCTTCTGCCCGCCCGAGAGCTTGCCGTACCACGCGTCGCGCTTGCTCTCGAGACCGACACGCGCGAGCAACTCGTCGACACTCGGCCCCTGCGCGTAGAAGGACCGGAACAGCCGCAAGGTTTCCGCCACGCTCAACTTGTCGTTGAGCTGCGTTTCCTGCAGCTGGATGCCGAGGCGCTGCCGCAGCGTCGCCGCATCGGTCGACCAGCGCAACCCGAGCACCTCGACGTCGCCGGCGTCGGCGCTGTTGAGCCCTTCCAGAATCTCGATGGTCGTGGTCTTGCCGGCGCCGTTGGGACCGAGCAGGCCGAAGCACTCCCCGGTCCGCACGTGCAGGTCGAGACCGTTGACGGCGACGACATCGCCGTATCGCTTGACGAGCCCCGTGCAGCGCAGCGCCGCACCCGCCCCGGCGGGTGTCGCTCCGTGCGCGGCCGCCGTGGTCGGACTGCTCGGGGATGCGCTCATGTCATTCAGGCAACGTGAACCAGCGGGCGGCGACCGAGTCGGCGCGCAGAATCGTCTCGTGACGGTCACTGCCGGTGGAGATCAAGGCCACCGGGACGCCGCACACCTCTTCGAGCGTGGCGATGTAGGCCCGCGCTTCGGCCGGCAGGTCGCCGAAGCGTTTCGCGCCGGCGGTCGGCGCCGTCCAGCCCGCCACGTCCCGGTAGACGGGTTCGCAGCGCGCCAACTGACCGATCTCCGACGGGAAGTGCTCGAGCAGTTCGCCGTTGGCGCGATACGCCGTGCAGATCTTCAGCTCGGGGAAGCCGTCGAGCACGTCCATCTTCGTGATCGCCAGCGCGTCCAGACCGTTGACGCGCACCGCGTAGCGCACGGCGACCGCGTCGAACCAGCCACAGCGGCGCGGACGGCCGGTCACCGATCCGTATTCGCTGCCGCCATCACGCAGCTTCTGCCCCATCTCGTCGAGCAGTTCGCTCGGGAACGGACCTTCGCCGACGCGCGTCGTGTAGGCCTTGGCCACGCCCATCACGCCGCTGATGTGCCGCGGACCGATGCCGAGCCCGGTGCAGATGCCACCGGTCGTCGCGTTGGACGACGTGACGTACGGGTACGTGCCGTGATCGATGTCGAGCAGCGTGCCCTGCGCGCCTTCGAACATCACGCGCTTGCCGGCGCGGATGGCCGAGTCGAGCAGCACCGAGACGTCGGTGACGAAGGGCGCCAGCCGCTCCCACACGCGATCGAGCTCGCCGAGCACCTGCCGCCAGTCCATGTGCGCGTCGCGAATCAGCGCGTTGCGCGCCTCGACGTTGTGGCGCACCGCGTCCTCGAGCATCTGCCGCGACGCCTTGTCGGACAGGTCGCCGACGCGAATGCCGCGCCGCCCGATCTTGTCCTCGTAGGCCGGCCCGATGCCGCGCGACGTGGTGCCGATCTTCCGCTCGCCACGCTTGGCCTCCGAGAGGACGTCGAGTTCCTTGTGGTACGGCAGGATCAGGTGCGCCTTGCTGCTCACGAACAGGCGCCCGGTCACGTCGATGCCAGCCGCGGCGATCTCGTCGATCTCGGCAAACAGCGCCTGCGGATCGACCACCAACCCGTTGCCGATGACGCACGACACCGTGTCGTGCAGGATGCCCGACGGCAACAACCGCAGGATGAACTTGCGGCCGTTGACGTACACCGTGTGACCGGCGTTGTGCCCGCCCTGATAACGCGTGACGAAGGAGAAGTTCGGCGTGAGCAGATCGACGATCTTGCCCTTGCCCTCATCGCCCCACTGGGCGCCCAACACGGCAATGTTCATGACGGGACGTATGTGCAGGATGTGTCGCGCGCCCTCGCGCGACGGTCGGAACACGCCATCCTAGCAAACCGGCCGTGACAGACGCCACCAGGCCGGCCGGGCCACGCAGGTTGACAGCCCCGGTCGCCGTTCGTAGGCTTTGTGCCTTCCTGCCGATGCCCCTCATCGACCGTGTGCTGTCCGTCCTCGCTGCGCCTGCCCCGGGCATTCCGCTCCTGATCGGCGGTTGCAGCGCCGGGCGCACGCACGCCCTGCACGCGGTGATGGCGCGCCTCGACGGCGACACGACGCCCGTCTACCTCGACGTCGAGCGGCTGGCGACGACGCCGGAGCAGTGCTATCGGGCCCTGCTCCGTCACGTCCGCATCGCCGAGGATGGGCCGGCGCTGCCGGCGCCGGCGTCACTCGATTCGCCGCGATCGGCCTTCACCGCGGCGCTCACGTTGCTCACTGGCGCACGCGCGGCGTCGGGCCGCCGCTTCACCTTCCTGCTCGACGAGGTGCTCGACCTCCGGACGTTCGAGAGCTTCCCTGGCCTGAAATCGCTGATGTCGGAGACTGGCACCGCCATCAGCCGCTCCGACAACCGCTTCGTGCTCGCGACGCGCTTCCGGCAGCGCGGCACACGGCTGGCCACACAGTGGCCGGGTGTGTCCGCGGTGGCCGTCGACGATGCCTCGCACGTCGACGACGGGCGGCCGGTCGAGGCCCTCGCCGGCCTCGACCCACTCGAGCAGCAGCAGGTGATGGCGCTCACCGGCAATCGACTCGGCTACGCGGTCGTGGTCAGCGAGGCCCTGCGCCAGGCACGGCGGCACGGCATTGCCGATCCGGTCGGTGCGCTCACCGAGCAGATGCTCGCGGGCAGTGCGCTCGAACGTCGGCTGCGCCTGTCGTATGAAGTGCGACTGCAGCGCGCCCGCGGCTACGGCGCGCTGCGCGCCATCCTCGACGTGCTGGCCGAACAGCAGCCATTGACGCTGACCCAGATCGCGCAGCGCCTGCACCGCACACCGGGATCGACCAAGGATTACCTGTCGTGGATGCTCGACGTCGATCTGCTGACCGTCGAGCGCAAGCGCTACACCGTGACCGATCCGCTGCTGCGGTTGTGGGTGCGCCTGAACAACGGCGCGCAGGCGCCAGGCGACGCACTGGTCGCGCGGGAAACGCAGCGCTACGCCACCGATCGCCTCAGCACCCTGCCCGACGCGCCCGTCGCGGTCGGCCGTCCGGCGTCATCCTCCGGCGGCATCATCGAGATCGACTGACCCATCGCGCAGCGCCTCGAGCGCCAGCCGCGCCGCCTGCTGCTCGGCGTCCTTCTTGCTCCGCCCCGAGGCCTCTGCGAGGCGCCGCCCCGACGCCAGTACGTCGACGGTGAAGACCTTGTCGTGATCGGGCCCAGCCTGATCGACCACGCGATACACGGGCGGTGGCTGTCGCCGTGCCTGCAGGTACTCCTGCAGCGACGACTTGTAGTCGCTCGCCCCGGCGACGATGACGCCGCGATCTCGCGCCTCGTCGAGGTGCGGAGTCAGCACGCGCGTGATCAACGCGCGCGCCGCCACCAGTCCGCCATCGAGATACACCGCGGCGAACACGGCTTCGCAGGCGTCGGCGAGCAGCACCGGCTTCGACCGGCCGCCGGTCTTCTCTTCGCCACGCCCGAGCCGGACGTACGTACCGAGATCCAGGTGCTCGGCGACGCGTGCCAGCGCCGTATACGACACGAGCGACGACTTCACCTTGCTCTTCTGACCTTCGTCGGACTCCGGGAACATCTCGTACACGAGAGCGGCGACGACGAAGCCGAGCACCGCGTCGCCGAGGAACTCCAGCGATTCGTTGGTAGAGGACGCGCCCGTACCATCTTCGTGGGCGCGCGATCGATGCGTGAGCGCGCGGACGAGCAGCTCACGATCACGGAAGTGATACTCGAGTCGTGCTTCGAGCGGCGCAAGTTCGTCGCGCAACGGCACGACCTTCGGTCCGTCGGTCGAGGCTGATGCGAATCCCGCCAGCAGGCGGCTGGCCTCGTCGGCTTCGACATCCGGCACGGTGACCCGCAATTGCCCGAAAAGCGCGATGGGCACGGGAAACACGCTGCGCAGGGGTGATCGTTCGACGGTCGGCGACAGGCCCTCGGCTTCGAGCAGGCCGCTCACGAGTGCCGCTTCGGCCTCGGAGGTCGTCGTCAGGACTACCACACGCGACGTCATTCCGGCGACTCCAGCGCCACATCGACGTCGGCGTCAGCCATGCGCACGGCGCCCTTCCCCACCTTGAGCACGATCATCGTCATGTCGTCGTGCTGCTCGGCGCCATCGGCGAACTCGCGGACGCTCTCGAAGATCTCGTCGCAGAGCGCATCGGGCTCGAGGTCGGCATGGTCCTCGACGCACAGGCACAGGCGGTCCTCGCCGTACAGGTCGCGCACGCCGTTCATCGCCTCGCTGATCCCGTCGGTGAAGAGGACGACGACATCGCCTGGCGAGAGCGCGATCGTCTGCTCTTTCAACAACCCCTCGAACCGTGCACGCACCGACTCCATGCGAACGCCGAGCACGAGGCCTTCAGGCGCGAGCAGGCGCGTGCGCGGAAACGCGTCGCCGGCCCGCAGGTGAATCAGCGGTGTGTGCCCGGCGCGGGCGTGCGTCAGCGTCCGCTGCGTCAGGTCGAGCACGGCATACGTCATCGTGACGAAACTGGTGCGACCCAGATTGGCCGACAGTACGCGGTTGACCTCGCCCAGCAGCGCCCGCGGTGACTGGTGCGTCTTGGACAGCGCCAGCATCAGCCCCTTCAGCTCCGCCATGTACAGCGCGGCCGACGCGCCCTTGCCGGACACGTCGGCGACCAGCAGGCCGATTCGGTCCTCGTCCAGCGGGAAGAAGTCGCAGTAGTCGCCGCCGATCTCGCGGGCCGGGCGGCACGCCGCCGCCAGCGTCACGTCGTCTCGCCGCAATGTTTCCGAGGGCAGGAGCGAGGTCTGGATGTCGCGGGCAATCTGCAGTTCCTGCTGCAGGCGCTCCTTGACGACCTTCTGCTCGAGGAGTTCCTCGATGTTCTCCACCATGCTGTTGAAGGAGGACGCGAGCGCGCCGAACTGGTCGCGCGTGCGCACACGGACGCGGTGCGACAGGTCTTCGGCCTGCACGCGACGCGTCCCTTCGAACAGCTCGTGGATGGCGCCGGTGATCGATCGCGCCAGGCTCACGCCCATCACCAGCGCCACGGTCTGGATCACCAGGAAGAGGCCGCCGATCACCAGCAGCATCACCAGCATGAAGTCGCCGAAGGTCAGGCCGCCGCTGAGGGCCTGGGCCTCGGTGATGCGTCGATACAGGTGAACGAGGCTCGGCTCGATCTGCAGGCCGATCTTGCAGGCGTTGCCGGACTGCCAGTTGGTGACGTCGAGCAGGTTGAACCAGACCAGCGACAACGCCGGACGCTCGCCGCCATCGTCACCGCCTGGCGGCACTTCGCACGGCACCTCGCTCGGCGAATTGACGCGGATGACGCCACCGAGACGGATGCCCGTCTCCTCGCGCACATGGTCGGCGGCCGCATCGTCGAGCGGCAGGTCGATGACGACGGCGCGGCGGGCGGTGTCGGCATCGCCCATCCAGGCCACGCTGCGGACGATGAGGCGGGCACCGGCCGCGGCCCCGGCCGGATCCAGCACGGGGAGCACCACCGCCGACGGGCCCTGCCGCAGGAGCCATGCGGGCACCGTGGTCGGCGGCGCGCCGTGATCCCAGGCCCCGACGAACATCGGCTCGGTCCGCCCATCGCCATTGAGGGGCAGCAACGCGATCGACAGCCCGGGGTACGTGCGGGCCCCGGCGCTGGCCTTGCGCGTCAGGAGGTCGCGCACGTCGGTCGGCGTGCGCGTCTGCTGCAACTCGACGGCCGCCATGTCGGCGTACACGCGGCCCTGTGCCTGCAGGTCGGCGAGTTTCTCCTTCACTAGGTACGAGCTGAAGCTGAGAAGCGTGAGCGCGCCGACGATGAGGAAGAACAGCAGGATCAGCGCCGCGGGAACGACGCCGATGAAGAAGTACGACAGGATGAGCTTGCGGCGGACACGCCAGAGCAGCCGCAGGCGAAGGACGCGGCTGACCCGCCAGAGCACGACCACGCCGCCGACGATGGCGGCAATCGTGGCCAGGCGACGCAGAAGGTCGAGCGGCGCCCAGGCGCCTGCCACCGATGACAGGAACACCAGCGCCAGGCGGACGGCCAGGCCGCCGATGAAGAGTCGGCCAGCCCAATGGGCCAGCAACAGGCCCTTGAGCGAGGGCAACCGCGGCAGGTCGTGGGGGGCGGGCGCTTCGAGGCGCGACGTGCCGGGCGAGTCAGGCGGCATGCGGTCTCGGCCCCGGGCAGCGCACGGCGCCGTGCGCGTCAGGCCAGCAGTGGCCGAATGATACCATCGCGTTTTTGGGCGTCCCCGAGAGGCACTCCGTGAAGGTCGACTCCACCGCTCGTTTCTCCACGCGCTGCATCCACGCGGGCCAGGAGCCCGACGACAGTACCGGCGCCATCATCACGCCCCTCTTCCAGACGTCGACGTACGTCCAGGAGGGACTCGGCCGCCACAAGGGCCACGAGTACGCGCGCACCAGCAACCCGACCCGGTCCGCCGTCGAGGCCAACATCGCGGCGCTCGAGGAAGGCACGACCGGCTTCGGCTGGGCGTCGGGCATGGCGGCCATCAACGCCGTGATGACCCTCCTGAAGCCCGGCGATCACGTCGTGGTCACCGACAATACGTACGGCGGCACGTACCGATTGTTCGAACGGGTCCTCCGCACGACCGGCCTCGAGTTCACCTATGTGGACACGTCAGACGTCGAGGCGACGGCGGCGGCCTTCACGCCGAAGACGCGGATGCTGTTCCTCGAGACGCCGACCAACCCGGTGCTCCGCCTGGCAGACATCGCGGCCCTGGCGGCGGCCGCGCACGCCCACGGCGACGTCATCGTGGTGGTCGACAACACCTTCGCGAGTCCGGCCGTGCAGCAACCGCTCACGCTCGGCGCCGACATCGTGCTGCACAGCACGACCAAGTACCTGAACGGCCATTCCGACAGCGTTGGCGGCATGGTCGTCGTCAAGGACGCGGCGCACGCGGAGTGGTTGAAGTTCTACCAGAACGCGGCGGGCGCCATCCTCAGCGCGTTCGACTCGTGGCTGATCCTGCGCGGCACCAAGACGCTGGCCGTCCGCATGGAGGCGCACAACCGCAACGGGCAGCGCGTCGCCGAATTCCTGAGCGAGCATCCGAAGGTGTCGCTGGTCCACTACCCCGGCCTGCCGTCGCACCCGCAGCATGCGCTCGCGCAGAAGCAGATGCGCGGTTACACGGGCATGGTGTCCTTCGACGCCGGCACCCTCGACGGCGCTCGCACCGTGCTCGAACGCGTCCGGCTGTTCGCGCTGGCAGAGAGCCTCGGCGGCGTCGAGAGCCTCATCTCGCATCCCGCGTCGATGACGCATGCGTCGGTGCCAGCGGACAGACGGGCCGCCCTCGGCGTGACTGACAGCCTCGTCCGGATTTCGGTCGGCATCGAGGACATCGACGACCTGCTCGCGGATCTGGATCAGGCGCTGGCGGGCTTGTAGGGTCCCCTCCGCCAGGGCCGTCCGGGGACGGCCGTCGTCATTCGGCCGTCGGCCGTCGCGCCTCGCGCAGGTCGGCGGCCGTGCACGCACGCACCCATCCCAGGTAGGCCTCGCTCCCTCCCGCCGCGGTCAGGACGATCCACTCCGGCGTGTCGTAGGGATGCGCGCCACGGACGGCATGCCACAGCGCGTCGAGCGCGCCGCGTGTCGTCTTGATCACCCACTGCACTTCGTCGGCCTCTTCGATGGCGCCCTGCCAGCGATAGACGACGTGATGGCGCGGCAGGCGGGTGACGCAGGCCGCCAGATGCGCCTCGACGAGTTGCCGGGCCGTCCGGTCGGCCTTCATGTCGTCGGGCCACGTGGTCAGCACGATCACGACGTCGTCGGCGTGGTCCGCGTTGTCTGCGGCGATCGATTCCTGTATCGTCATCACGGCTCGAAAAATGTCGACTCCACTCCCAGTCCGTCAGTCTAGTCCGAGGCCGCGGCGTGCGGCGGCGGCCGACGCTGGCGCGCACGTGCGGCGACGCCTCGTGCGCGGCGGGATGGTGCTGGTGTTCGTACTGGCCCTGGTGGACGGCGTGTTCGGTGCCCGCGGGATCATCGAGAACACGTCGCTGCGGAAGCGCAACGCGCAGTTGGCGACGAACATCGACGAGTTCCGGGCCGGCAACGACGCACTGATCGACGACATCAAGCGCCTGCGCGAGGACCCGGCGGCGATCGAAGAGCTGGCTCGCGACGAGCTCGAGCTCATGAAGGACGGCGAGCTGCTGATCATCCTGCGCGACGCGCCTGCATCGAACGGCTCCGCCTCCGACGGCGCCTCGCGGGGCGCCGGTTCGACGACCGAAAGCGGTTCGCGTCGTTGACGGTCAGGGGCGTGCGTGTTACAGTTCTCAAGTTGTCGCGGCGCGCGTGACGCGCCAGTGACGGTGACGCGGGGTGGAGCAGCCTGGTAGCTCGTTGGGCTCATAACCCAAAGGTCGCGGGTTCAAATCCCGCCCCCGCAACCAGCTGAATTTGGACCAAGAGGTCGCCTGTTTCCGGCGACCTCTTGCTGTCTCTGGCGGCATTCAGCATGCCGGCCAACTCCCCCACCAGCGTGATCTTCAGGCGGTCTCCGTCTGGATCCAGACGGATGCTCTTGATGAGCTCCCTGATGGCCTGGACGGCGCCGGCGCGGCCGGACTCGTCCTGGAGCGCTTCGGACATCTTCGCGACCCGGTCGCGATAGATGTCGGACATGCGCGGGTGCAGGAGCTGCGGGAGTTCGGCCACGTCGGCTTGGGTCGTGAGTTCCTCTCGGCGGGCCTCGAGTGCCAGCAATTCGCTCTTGATGGACAGCGCTGGCAGCCCTTCCTTGATCGCGCGAATCAGCTGCTGAATCTCCCGCTCGACGACGGTCAGCGCATACTTGGCCTGGGACAGCTTTGCCCGGTGCTCCATGCGCAGCCGATTCAACTCGCGCACGTACTCGCGGCAGAACTCCTCGAACAAGTCACGGCGCATCAACTTGTCCCGCAAGGCCGAGAGCACACGCTCCTCCAGTTCCTGCCTGCCGATCGTCCGTCGGTTGGTGCAAGTCCCGCGGGAACGAGCTGAGAAGCACGCCAAGCGGTCCCGCCAATACACCACGTACCCGCCGCCGCACTCCCCGCACTTTGCCAAGCCGGAGAAGATGAACTTCGGCCGGCGAGCGGCTCGGAACGTCGTTCTATCGCCTCGGTTCGTGATGCGCCGCATCTCCTTCTGGCGCGCCTTGGCCTGATTCCACAGGTCGTCGTCCACGATCCGCAAATGCGGCACAGCTCTAGTGATCCACTCCTCGGAGGGATTCAGGCGAGAGACCCGCCGTCCCGTATCGGGGTCCTTCATGTACCGCAGGCGATTCCAGACCATGCGGCCGACGTACATTTCGTTGTTCAAGATTCCCGTGCCGCGCTCGTGGTTGCCATAGATCGTGCTGGGACTCCACGTGGCGCCGGCAGGGCCCGCTACCCCCTGAGCGTTGAGCTGCTTCGCGATAGCCTTCGGGGAGATTCCTGCGCAGTAGTCGCGAAAAATACGAAGGATCGTGCTCGACTCCTCCGCCACCACTTCCCGCTCGCCAGTAGACGGAGCACCGCCCGAAAGCGTCCGCAATACCCGATATCCGTAACAGAGGCCCCCACCTGACCTCCCGAGTTCGATACGCCCGCGAAGTCCGCGCCGCGTCTTGTCGGCGAGGTCTTTGAGGAAGATAGCGTTCATCGTCCCCTTCATAGGTCCGCTTTTCATCACCCTGTAGGTCGGAGCACCGCGCCACGCACTGAACGCTGGCGACAGCGCCGAGGCTCCGGACGACGCCGGCGTAAGGAACAACTCGGTGCCACTACAGCCCCCCTCTCCTGTGCGTGGCAGCCCCTAAAGAGTGCCGTCAGTCGTCGGCTTGGGAACGCTCCACACCAGAGCGCATGGATCGCAGCGGAAGTACACTGCGAACTCGGCTCGAAGCACCACGTCGGCCGTCAGTTCACCGCAGCGCCGGCACCGCTGCGGAGGCAGTCTGTTCCGCCGCCGGTCGCGTGCGACCTCGTCTGCCGCTGTACCCAACCCCGGACGGTCATTCATGCGTGACGATTGAATACCAGCACGGTCGTCAACAAGCAAGGAGAGTGCTCATCACGTGGCAGCGTAGGGAAGCACACGAACGACACATGCGGTCGAAAATGTTCGCACTCACTTTCGGTAGCATGGACCGCGAAACAAGCTTCATTCGCGTCCTCCTTTGATGGTGCTGGGCGCCGGTAGACCTCTACAGAGTCCGGCCTGCGATGCGAGTGGCTATGTCGGCTTCCCAGCATGTGGTGATACAGCATGATGGCCGCGTGTTCCTTTGGACTCTCCACAGCCCAGAGCAACAGCACGCGGTAACTTGCTACGTCCACGTGCATGTCGCAATCGCCCGCGTCGAATACGTCGCCGATGCACGCAGCCGAGGACTTCGTGTCTTCGATGGTGTGTTGTCAGCATATGAGGATGCGCTTCGGGCGCATGCGCAGCTACCAGAAGTGGGCTGGACCTGTTGAAAACATCGGTGGTAGTCCGAGCCTGTCAGCCGAGCGCGGGCGGGAGTGATTCGGCCGAAGGCGCACAGACTACGTCGCTGCTCATCGTAGTCACGTGTGCATCGCAGCGCCTCACCGCTACTCGCGGAGGCCGACCGCTTGTGACACGGTTGCACTCAGATCGGCTGAGCGTATCGCGACAGATTACTCGCCTGCACAGAATTCCATTTGTGATGTGCTTCAACAATCGGCCGAACTGTCTTGCAAGTCTCAGCGGTGCTGCGGCACTGTTGCGCATGGCTCAAGACCTAATCTCGAGCGGCGCACTGCGTGCTCCTATCCCGAACGAGGCTCAGTGCAGATCCTTAGTTCGCACTGTGACGCCTTCCGGGACAAACAGGTCGCCCCGCCTGTACACGGCTGGCAAGTGGTGGTGCTTATGGGTGACGGCGCCCAGCACGAGATCGTTGGCGTGCAACACCGCAGACTGCAGGACGCCAAGACGTGCGCGCACTCTGTGTTTCTCAACCTCACCGGCTGGGAGCGGCTAACGGCCACCGTGTGGACAGGACGGGTTCCTGCTCCCGCGGATCCACAGACGCCGCCGCCCGCAAACCCGCGTAGACGTGCGAACGGATTACGGATTCCGCTTTGGAGACTCTAAGCGCGAAGCGTCCTGGGCACTCGCAGGCAGCGGACTGATGGATGAAGCTCAAGAATAGCGATCCGGTACGATCGCCAGGCGCCGTCGCTTCGCGTTTCGCCTATGAGCCTTGACCTTCCCGAACAGACCATCCGCCACCTCGCCAAGGTTGTTGAGTCCTCTGACGACGCCATTGTCAGCAAAGACCTCAACGGCATCGTCAAGACCTGGAACCGGGCGGCGGAGCGCCTCTTTGGCTACTCGGCGGAAGAAGCCATCGGTCAGTCCATTCGCCTGATCATCCCGGCCGACAGGCAAACCGAGGAAGACGAGGTCATCGCCAGCATCCGCGCCGGACGGGCAGTGACGCACTACGAGACCATTCGGCAGCGCAAGGACGGCTCCCTCATTGCGATATCGCTCAGCGTCTCACCTATCCACGATGAGCACGGCAAAGTCGTCGGCGCTTCCAAGATTGCCAGAGATATCAGCGAGCAGGTGCGGTTGCGCGAGGCCGCGCGCCAGCACGCCGCCAACACCGAGAAGCTCGCCCAGGCCGGGGCTGCCGTCGCCGCCGACGTGGAACGTGATGCGATCGTGCAGAAGGTCACGGACGTCGCCACAGAACTTACCGGAGCCCAGTTTGGTGCGTTTTTCTACAACGTGCGCGATTCTTCGGCCGGCGATGCCTACATGCTCTACACCCTCTCAGGCGCTCCGAAAGACGCGTTTTCGAAGTTCCCGCACCCCAGGTCTACGGCTGTTTTCGGCCCAACGTTCCGGGGCGAAGGACCGGTGCGGCTCCATGACGTCACGAAAGATCCTCGCTACGGGAAAATGGCTCCGCACTTCGGCATGCCCGAGGGGCACTTGCCCGTGCGCGGGTACCTAGCGGTGCCCGTCAAGAGCGCTGCCGGCGAAGTGCTCGGCGGTCTCTTCTTCGGACACTCCTCGCCTGGCGTCTTCAGCGAGGAGCACGAACGGCTCGCCGCAGGCATTGCAGGTTGGGCCTCAGTGGCGCTTGAGAATGCTCGGCTCCTCATCGAAGCGCGAAACGCCAACCGGATGAAGGACGAGTTCCTTGCTGTGCTCTCTCACGAGCTGCGCACGCCGCTAAACGCCATCAGCGGCTACGCCCAGATGCTGCGGGGCGGCGTGCTGACAGGAAAGAAGGCCGCGGAAGGCTTCGAGGCGCTGGAGCGAAACGCGAAGGCGCTTGCCCAAATCGTCGATGACGTCCTCGACGTGTCACGGATCGTCTTTGGTCAACTCCGGCTCGACGTGCAGCCGGTCGAACTTCCGCTGGTGATCGAGAACGCTGTGGCGACGGTGCGTCCAGCCGCAGATGCCAAAGGGGTACGGCTGCAGCTGGTGCTGGACCGTGCCGCTGCGCCAGTCGCAGGGGATCCCATCCGGCTCCAGCAGGTTGTTTGGAACCTGCTGTCGAACGCGGTGAAGTTCACGCCGAAAGGAGGCCGGGTCCAGGTGCGGCTGCAGCGCGTGAACTCGCACGTCGAACTGAACGTCAGCGACAGCGGCATCGGCATTGCGCCAGATTTCTTGCCCTACGTCTTCGAGCGATTCCGGCAGGCCGACTCCAGTCTCACGCGCAAGACCGGCGGCCTCGGTCTGGGCCTGGCCATCGTGCGCCATATCATCGAGATGCACGGCGGCACGGTCGAAGCTGCTAGCGCCGGAAAAGATCAGGGCTCAACCTTCGCGGTGCATCTGCCAGTAATGATCGTCCACAAGGCAGAGACTCCCAGCCGGCAACATCCCCGCACCGAGCTACTTGCTCCGATCCAAGGGCTGAGCGGTCTCGACGGTGTGAAAATCGTGGCCGTCGATGACGAGCCCGATGCGCTCGGCCTTCTCGAAGCTGTACTCAAAGCTGCCGGCGCGGATGTTCACACGTTTGCCGATCCCACCGAAGCTTTGGACCGTCTTGCTGCGATCGATCCGGATGCGCTTGTTGCCGACATCGGCATGCCTCAAATGGACGGCTACGAATTCATTCGCCGCGTCCGCTCATCCGCGGACGCTGCAGTCAGGGCCATACCTGCTGCCGCGCTGACTGCGTTCGCGAGAGCGCAGGACCGCACGAACGCGCTTCTTGCAGGCTTCGAAATGCACCTGGCGAAGCCGGTGGACCCAGGCGAACTCGTGGCTTCGGTCGTGACGCTGGTGCGCCGACGAAGGATCGTGTGAACGCACGTCGTACCCGCTGGCGACCAGACGAAGCAGCGGCAGCACATCGCCCGCACCGGGTGAGGTGCTGGCGATCTGCAGGTGCAGTGCGTGCAGCGTGCGATTACGCGCCGTATCAGCCCGTGAGACTTTGGATCGTAGCGATCAGCGTCTTCTCGCTGACCGGTTTGTTCAGGTGCGCCTGAAAACCACGGGACAGTGCCATGTCACGATCTTCCAGGCGGGCATGCGCGGTCAGCGAGATGGCGGGCACCTTCACCGTCTGACGTAGGCGCTGAAGCACGCTGTACCCGTCCTCGCCGGGCATGCTGATGTCGAGCACCAGCACGCTCGGTGCGAAACTGGTGACGACATCGGTGATGCCCTCCGCCGTGGCTAGCGGCAGCACCGTGGCGCCGCGCTCCTCGAGTAGGGTCGCGACCGCAAGCAACACATCGGGTTCATCATCCAACACCACCACACGGACCCCACATAGGGCATCTGCCGCCACACGCGATGCGTCGGGAACATGCGTTGGCGCGCTGCTCACCGCCCGGGCGGGCAAGCGCACGATGAAGGTGCTTCCCTTTCCGACACCGGGACTGGTCGCCTGGACCGTTCCGCCGTGCAGCCGCACCAACGTGGAGACGATGGACAAGCCCAGACCCAAACCGCCGTAGTGTCGCGTCAAGGTGCCATCGGCTTGTTGAAATGGCGAGAACAGCCGCGGCATGAACTCGTCGGCGATGCCGATTCCCTCGTCGCGTATGGACAACATTGCTCCTTCAGCATCAGCCCCCAAGTCAATCCACACACGCGCTCCCGCTGGGCTGAACTTGATCGCATTGATAAGCAGATTGGACACGACCTGCTGTAGCCGCACGAAATCGCCAAGCACTTGTGGACTCTGCTGCGGCGGTTGGAAGACGAGCGTGATCTCCTTCGATTCCGCTTGCGGCCGCAGCGCCTCTATTGCTGCCTCCAACGGGCGGACAAGCGGAACGGCGGCGTGCTCGAGATGCAGTGTGCCCGTCTGGATGCGTGTGGCATCCAAGAGGTCCTCCACCAGTCGTGCCTGGCCGCGCGCGTTGCGCTCGATCACTTCAATTCCCTGCTGACCTTTTTTCGACTGCTCCGAGTTTCGCAGGATCGCGCACCAGCTCAGGATCGACGCCAGTGGGGTCCTGAGTTCGTGAGAGAGCGTCGCCAAGAAGCGGTCTTTGGTCGCGCTGGCGAGTTCGGCATCCTGGCGCGCCTCGTGTTCGCTGCGGAAGAGCGCGTCGCGCTCGGCTTCAACCTGTGCGCGTCGCGTCGCATCGCGGCTGAAGAAGTACATCGCCAAGAGCGCACCGACGGCGCCCCAGATGGCGATGACCGTCGTGAACGCTGGGCTTGGCGCGATGCCTGCGGCGACAACGACGCGCCACGCGAGCATCGACAGCAGTGTGGCCATGAGAGAGAGCCACGAGGCCGCCGCACCGCGATGCTTCCACAGGAGGCTGGCGCAATAACCTACGGCAATCGCCTGGAGAGCGAGTGCAAGTAGTAGGAAGGGCTGCACAGCGCAGGCAGTCTACCTCATCAAACGCTTGCTTATCTTGCTCGAAGAGCACGTCGTGGGCTGTCGCTCGGGATCGGGTGCGAGAAGCCATCGCCGGGTATGTATGCCATGAACGGTCCCAAGGGCGTCTAGCGCAGCACGTCAGGGGCGTGGCGACGCGCGCTGATCGCTGAATCGCACGCGCAAGTCGCTTCGCCTGTCCAGCCCGCCGCCCCTCGCACGACCGACTGCACGGAAGTCCGTTCTGTCGGGAAATGGTCGCCGCCGCGCACCACGTCGTAGCCCCGACATCGACTCCCGGAGAGCTGCGTCAGCGTCGGAGCATCCGTTTGCAACGGTTTGGTCCCGCGTACAGTGATGACTGCGGTGTAACCGCCGTGCGCCACCGGTCGATGTTGTGGGAACGCCTGTCGAGCTGCTCCTTCACGCCCTTGGTGCAGCACGTGCCTGCGTAGGAAGTCTTCATCTCTCGCGGTGCTCGCGCCCAGTCGCGCTCCATCGCGGCGCCCGATGCACGCGTGGGTGCGACCTGACCGCCGCGTGCGTGAGAGCCTCGAGCAACGTGCTGGCGGTGTATGGCTTGTCGACGATCGTCATCTCGGCGCACCGGCTGCCGAAGTACTCGCGGACTCGCGCGCTGCCCGTACTGCTCACTACGAGACCGCAGCCGTCGAAGACGTGGGCATCGAGCAGCCGCTCCAACGATTGGCAGTACCCACTGATGGCGGGCGACAGATCCCACAGCGCCACGTCTGCCCTGCAACAGCGCAACTCCGCCAGCACTCCGGCGGGCGTGTGACGTTCGACGGCCCCGCCGCAGGGCTGCAGGCGCACGTCTGCACATGCCAGCATCTGCAGGAGTGAAGGCGCCCACGCGACGTCGTCGAAGACCGCGACTGTGAAACGCACCATGTCCGCCCTCCCCGTGGGCTGCGATGGTTTGCCGTGTGAACGACGGTACGCACTGTACGCCCGCATGGCGACGGCTGCCATCAGGAAAGTGCCTACCTATCGATTGTCACGAAGAAGGTTTTCAAACGAATGGTGACCGGTCACGGCCGTCGCGGACGGTGCGACGTCAGCGAAGCCGGGATCGAGATAGGCGTTCGGTGGGTGCGTGAGCGCCACCCGATCAGGGTCGTCGCCCAGGCTTCGCGTGATGAGTTGCGCGAGCGCCGTCAACCGCGAGCACAGGGCGAATGCGCGGCTCGCATCGCAATTAGCGACGGTCAGCCTGCTGCGCTTCCCCTCAAGCACACTGCTCGCGGCTGGCCTTCGGCCAGGGCGTTCAGGTCGCGCGTCGACACAGACACCGCGTTGATTCGCACCAACACGTCGACCTCGCATCGGTACCACTGCGCGTGCCTCCAAGGCTGCACGTGCACGGGCTCTCGTCGACCTCGCGAGGTCCGGCAAGCCGCCGGGGCCTGCCTGATTTATGGTCGATCCGCGCGCGAGCGCCGCGCGCGAGCGCGGTGCCGCGGCGCGCCGCGGCCCATCTCATGGTCGAGCCGCACGGCTAGCGCACCAAGGAAGGCTTGCACGTGTGCGGTCTGCCCCGTCGGTGCGCTCTCCGTCACGGCTGCGACGGCCCCTTCCACCGTCCCGGCACGCCCGGTCGCGACCGTTGCGCCTCGACGGGTGACGCGCAGGACAATGCGCCGGCCATCCGCCGGGTCGACGTGACGGGACAGAAGTCCCTGAGTCTCGAGGCGCTTGAGCAGGCCCGTCAACGTGCTCGGATGCAGGTGCAAGGTGGCGGCGAGTTCACCAGCGCCGATGCCGGGATACAGGTGAATGAGCCGTACGACCAGGCGCTGCGGCCCCGTGACGCCAGTACGGGCACCCATGCGTTTCGACAGCCGCTCCATGCGGTGAACCACCGCCCAGAGGCTTTGCATGAACTCCAGGATCGGTGGCAGCGTTGAGGCGGGACCATCGGCCATCGCGGATGATGATACGCGCCGCCCCTGCTACCCGTACGACCACGCGCGACCCGGTGCCCGAGAGGCGGCGACCAACCTCCACGGACACAACGGGCCGAATAGCGCACTCCTGTCGTCGGCCCCTCAGCGAGCGGTCGCGACCGGTGCCATCGCGCTCGCCAGCAGCCCAAGGATCCGCGCGTATCGCGCGTCGGCCTGCGAGAGCCGATCCCGGTAGACGTCTTCCTTCAACTTGGCGTCCTTCCAGCGCCCATCGCAGGTCAACGTGAGCGCGCCGTCGCGGACGACGTCGTAGGCGGCGCCGCGTCCTTCGAGACTCAACCCGTCCGCCGCCATGTCGTGCACGACGAACTGGGAGTCACGGGCAGGCGTCCCCTGGAGATCGAGGTACACCTCCCGGTACTGCCCCTGCTGCAGTCGCTGCGCGACGAGATCAGTCGACGGGTGCGTGGCGCTTACGACCAGCAGCTGGCCCGGAAGGCGGAGGGCCGCCATGAAACGATCCGGCCGCTCTGGATCACGGACCGCGATCGCTTCCGACTTCTGCAGGTCCATCTGCTCCAGCAAGAGGCGGCTCGCCGGCCGCGACTGCCAGTCTTGCGCTGACGCCGGTGCCGCTGCACAGGCGCCAAGGAGAGTCATCAGCACTACCACGTGTCGTGTCATGTCCGCCTCCGTGACCTGCGGTGCCGGGCGAGTTCGGGCCATCGCCAGAATCGAATGCGTCGGCTGGCTCGCACCCCGAGACGGGTGCATGCCCATCGGCACGGGGCTGATGCGGCATCCGGCATCTCGCGGGCTGGTTGCTCCCACTATAGCGATAGTTTGAGCTCAAAGTACATAGGGCACACCGCGGTCGCTAGTCGACGTTCTGGACGCACGTGCACGGTCTCCGGCCGGCACTTCACTCATGCAGCGCCGAATCCTTCCACCAGCGCCGGAGACCAGTCATCACACTCCCACCCTGCTCACGCGGACCGCCCTGCGCGCACACGACGCCGGCTGGCGCGATCACCCCGACCGGCAAGACGAGAGCGCATGCGACTGTCCGAAGCGGATTGACGCCAGCACACCAGCCGACGTCCTCCTCGCCACGGCTGGGGCCGAATGGCTACCATGTCCGGGTCTCGGAGCAAAGCGCGGGACGCGAAGTGCTGTGTTTCTCACCTCCCGGGAGACCATCACATGTCGAATGGCGCTGCTGGCGAATGTGGACGTGTCCTGATCGTCGAGGACTACGAAGACTCACGCGCCCTCTACCGTTTCTACCTGAACGCCCGGGGCTGGCACGTGCTCGAAGCCGCGCGAGGCGACGGGGTCGAAGCCATTGTGTCGCAGGCGAGGCCGGACGTGATCGTCATGGACCTCGAACTGCCAATCGTGGATGGGTGGGAGCTCACTCGGCGCCTCAAGTCGGACCCGACCACCGCCTCCATCGCCATCGTCGTTCTCAGTGCCCGGGTGCTACCGATCGAGAAGCAGCGGGCGATGGCTGCCGGGTGCGACGCGTACTTGCCGAAGCCATGTCTGCCGGAGCGCTTAGAGAACGAACTACGGCGAGTGCTGCGACCGGCCGATACTCCTGTCGTATGACGGCTGCGCCATCTTCACGACTGGTCGCAGAGACTGAACGGGATCTCGCGCCCCTCGTGCTCCTCGTCGACGACTACGCCGACACACGGGAGCTGTACGGGCACTATCTCGGCCTGCGGGGCTACCGAGTCGAGGAGGCCGAGGACGGTGTCGCCGGCATCGCGAAGGCCGTTGATCTCCGGCCAGGAGTCATCGTGATGGATCTAGCGATGCCACACTTGAATGGGTGGGACGCCACTCGGCTGCTCAAGGCCGATCCACGGACACGCGACATTCCCGTGATCTGCCTCACCGCTCACGGCCAAGCGATCGAACGCGCCAGGGCTATCGACGCCGGCTGCGACATCTTCCTGTCCAAGCCGTGCCTGCCACGCGACCTGAGCCACGAGATTGGCCGCCTGCTGGGCGGTAGCGACTAGCAGCCTTTCCCAGGGCGCCAGGCCGAAGCTCGGAGTCCGTCGTGCCCAAGAACAACCGTGATGGCGGTCGACCTGCCCTCGGGTCACCCAACCTGCGTCGACAGCGCTCATCTGAGCGGTCCCGAGCCTTTATCGACTCGGATGGCGTCGCGGTCGGACCGTCGTGCCACTGACCGCTTGACGCTAGGCGGAAGCCGGTGCTCGCACTGGACCAGCAGGCGGCGACTTCCCGTCTCCCACCAGGCCGGATCGCGCAGGATCGAATGGCTTCTTCCCGAAATCCCCGGCAGCTGTTCCCGTCCACCATCCGGTCCCTCGCATCACTTGATGCATAGGGCCAGCGCCTCGCTCTACCCAAAGGGATCATCCGGCAGAGGGACCGGCACCAATACGTGGTCCCCGTCGCGCACGGCGGGCCGAGGAATTGGCCAGCCCTTCGCACGATAGATCCGCATCGCATCGATCAGGAAGGCAGCGGCGCGCTGCAGCGCCTCTCCCCGGTCGCGACCGCTGGTTGTCCCGCTGAAGTCGGGGAACGTCACCATTACGGTGCCGTCGTCGTCCCGCTGGAGCGCCACCGGGTATCGCATGGTGAATGTGTCTGACAGGTCGAGCATGGGAGGGACACGCTCATCGCCGGGATCGTTGAGGGGCAGGATCGCTCGAAAAGTGCCTCGAGTGACGAGCACATGTCCCGTAACGCCCGGAACATGCAACACATCGCAATCGAGGCTTACCAAACTGTCCAACAGTGCTCGTACGCCCATCTCCCTGGAATCGACGTTGGGCCTAGCCCATGAATGTGGCGCCGTGCGTCTCGAGAAGCGACACGGCTTCTACGCGCCCGCCACGAGGTGGTGTGGTAGGTGATGGGAATGCGACCTGCAAGTGCGCTTCAGCCATGGGAAGCAGCCGCCACGTGCCGTGTGTCAGTTCAGGAGATCAACACCACGCTCGGCATTGGCGCTTGAGACTCACATTCGTCGATGCCGCGACCGCACGTGGGGTCGTCGTCCGCCATGACGTCAACGGATTGTACGTAGAACATGAAGTCCTCGCCGCTCCGCACGACACGCATGTCGCCGTCCACTTGTCGAAGTTGCGTGATGAGTTCGCGCACAGTCATAAGCCTTACGGAATATCGGCACTCCGACAAGGTCCTTGACTCTTTCTCCGCACACCGCGGTGACCGCGATTGAGTTGCGGACTACCGCTTCCGCAGCCGACGAGCCGCTTCGAGTACCCCAAGTCCGAGAAGACACAGTGTTGCCGGTTCTGGTACCGATGGCGCCGAGGGGCTGTAGGAGATGTTGTCGAACTCGAAGGCGTAGCCGTTGCTGGCCGCTACGACACGGTCGAACGCGGTGTCGGAGAGGATGTTCACGTAGTAGGTGCCCATCTCGCCCTGGTCGCCGTTCGCCAGCGCGGCGACGTCGCCGCCGTTCACGCGGCCGATGAGAGTGGAACCCCGGTAGAAGTCGAGCCAGTTGTAGCTGTCGACGGAACCCCACAGCAGGCCGAAGTAGGTCTGCGTCTGGGCGAATGTCATCGTGGCATTCGCGCCGCCGAAGGCCGCGGCGCTGCTCGTGGTGATGTAGCGAGACGCATCCGCGCCATTGGCATCACCGAACGCGGCGCCATTGCCATGAGAGAGGAAGGGCGCGGCGTAGAGTCCGGATGCGGCGCCGGTGACAACGCCAGCGTCCTGGCTGAAGGAGAAGGTGACGACGCCGTTCGTCCCGCCACCCTGTCCCAGCGGCAGCCAGTTCAAGTTGTCTTTGGTCACGCCGACCGGCGCGCCACCAATGGAGCTGGAGATGGTCAGCGGACCGGCCTGAGACACGGCCGAGGAGGAAGAAGAATTGGGTGCAAGGCAATGACAGGCAGTGGCGCATTGCCGCCTTTAGAACCGACCTCCAGAGCAAGCAGTACCAGCCTGTCGTCAACGCCACAGGCGAACGGGTGGAGGCATGCGGTCCTTGGAGAACGGCTTCGTACCTGGTGCTCAGCAGACTCGAAAAAGACCTCGGAATCAGACTCGCCGAGGTGGTCGGGCCGGGCGTCCGCGGTTGGAGCTACGTCGAGCAACCCCGGTCCCTCTGACAATGCAGCTATGAAGAACCGCATCACTAACACCCAACGCTGAGAGTAGCGTCGCGGGCATCACTTGCGGATGACCGACGCTAGCGCCTCTTGGCACGCTGGTGACAGCCGGGACGACAGGCTGGCTCGCCGAGCCGAGGTGACGGACGAGTGCGCCACCGGCGCAACGCGGTTGCAGCTGGCGGTGCAAGGTCCAGGACGGTCATCGTGAAGCTCGCACTCGTCAGCCAGTCCAAAGGCGAGTTCACGCGCCAGCCCCACTCCGAGCGGCCGGCATCCGCCATATCGCTCGAGAGCATGTAGGACACCGCGCCGGCCAATCGTCCGTCCCCCTATAGGAGAAGTTCGGTGGTGAATACCCCACCGCTACCCACGGGCCCGTGACCTCGACGCTGACGCGATCACCGAAGCCCACGACGCCCCGCCGACAACGGCGTGACGGATCGACTCGCGAACCGCCGATTACGCGGCCGTCACCGCCGTGTGCCAGCTCCGTCGCTGATCCGCTATGACACTCGATGACGACGTGGCCACGTCGTACGACCGGGAGGCCAACCGGATCGTCCCGAGGGGCACCAAAGCAGCAGTTGCTCTCGCGGCGTCCCCAAAGCACGCACGCGGATGGATTCCTTCCGTGACCTCGCCCCGCGGAGTGAGCCGTTGGCTGAACGCATCGGCCGGAGCGAGGAATTCAGGTGATCCCGCCCTTTCCGAAGCCGGAACAGCGCTCCGCGAAAGGTGTGCTGCAGCGGTGTGAGGTGATCCCGCTTCCCCCAATGCCGCCGCCCGCACGTGGATCTACGGACCGCTGACTAGGCCGCCTGCTCCTGCTCATCAACGTCGACAACATCGGCAACCAGTCTTACGAAAGGAGCGACACGTGGTGTCGATACCAGGTGCTCTGGAAGACATCCTCCGGGTCGTACGCGCGCTTGCGGGCGAGGATGTGCGGGAGCTGCGGATACGCCCGCAGCACCTGTTCGCGCGTGGCCCAGCGATGGTAGGTCAGGTAGTATCGGCCGCCGTGCGCCAAGCCTAGGTCGATGAGAGAGCGGAACGTATTCGCCGCGGCAGCGATACGTGCCGGCAGGTGGTCGATGTGCAGGTTGAAGATGACGCAGGCGTGCCGTCCTCGAGCCCAGGCGAGCGCGGTCTCGTCGTCCTGCTCGATCATCCGGACCGTCCCGTAGATCACGTTGGCCCGATCGCGACGCAGCAGCTCTCGCGCAGCCTCCA
>DATJTM010000545.1:0-4579 GCA_035503395.1 Luteitalea sp. | reverse complement strand
AATACGCGTTCATCAGGTCCTGCCCGGCGGTCAGCGCGCCGTGGTTGGCGAGCAGGAGGCCGTCGTGGGCGGTGATGTACTTCTTCACGGCATCCGGCAGTTCCTGCGTGGACGGCGTGGCGTATTCGGCGATGGGCACGCTGCCGAGCGAGAAGATGATCTCGGCGAGCGACGACTTGTTGAGCGGGACCCCGGCCACGGCGAAGCCGGTCGACAGGGGCGGATGCGCGTGGACGACGGCGTTGATGTCCGGCCGCGTCTCGTAGACGGCCAGGTGCATCTTCAGCTCGGTGGAGGCATCGCGGTGTCCGGCGACCTTCCGGCCCGCCAGGTCGGTGACCACCATCATGTCGGGGGTCATGAAGCCCTTCGACACGCTCTTGGGGGTCGCCAGCAGGTGCCGGTCGTCGAGCCGGGCGCTGATGTTGCCGTCGTTGGACGCCACGTACCCACGCGCGTACACGCGCCGGCCGACTTCACATATCTCGGCTCGGAGCTGTTCTTCGCGGGGGGTCATGGGACGGCAGTCGGCGGGTCGGCAGTCGGCAGTGGGCGAGTCGGCAGTCGGGCAGTCGGCAGTCGGCAGTGGCCTGATGCCCGTCAGCCTCGTCGTGGCGCCTGCGCATCATAGGCGGATCGGCACTGCTCTGAACAGAAGAAGGCCATCGCGCCGGAGGCGTTCCGCCGCGTCAGCGCGCGATCCTGCGGGAGATAGGTGCCGCAGACCGGATCCTGGACGAGCGTGCCGCGCGACACCTCCTGCCGACCCGGGTTTGGCCCGAATCGCGCGTCGCCGCCGGCCGGGCCCGTTCCCTGCGGCACGGCAACCAGGCCGCGCACGAGCCCACCGACCAGTTTCACGACGGCGCGGACCACCAGGTAGAACAGGAGAGCCCGCAGGAGGTACCCGAGCATCGGCTAGGCGCCCTGCTTGGGGGCGGCCGGTGCCGCGCCAGGCGCCGGGGTTACCCCACCGATTTCCGGGTGGGCGGTCTTCAGGCCCTCGAGCGCCTGCGTCGCCGCACGCGCTTCCGGCGAGTCGGGCGGCGCCAGCGCGACGACCTGCTTCCAGGCCTCCGCGGCGCCGGTCAGGTCCTGCTTGCCGAAGGCACGGACGATGCCCAGGTTGAGCAGCGTCTTGGTGTGACGCGGATTGATCTCGAGCGACCTGGCGAACTGGGTGAGCGCCTTGTCGGTCTGGTTCGTGTAGTAGAAGCTCACCGCCAGATCGGTGCTGACGTCCGGGTTGGTCGGCACGATGTCGAGCGACGCCTGGTACCACTTCGCGGCGTCGTTGTAGCGCTCGGCGTCGAAATACAGATTGCCGAGCTGGGCACGAATGCCAGCGTCCTGCGGCTTCTCTTTCGCCTGTGCCTCGAGGGCCTGCGCCTGCGAGATGTCCAGCGGTGCCGGAGTATTGCCCTGTGCCTGCGGCTGGGCCGGCGCGTTTGCCTGCGCCGGGGCGGCCTGGGCCACGGGCGCCGGCGCCGGCGCGCCTTGCTGCACGCCCAGCATCCACCCGCACAGCAGGCCGAACAGCGCGCCCGCGATTCCGACGATGATCGATTCTGGTTTCATTGCTCGAGACGGCCGCGCCGTCAGGACCACGGGCTACCGCGGAAAATCACTGACCGTCGAACTGAAGGTCGACGGCTACGAAATCAGACAGCGCGCTACCGCGAGGCATCACGATCGTCGGACGAAGTCGACGGCTACGAGTTCGAGAGGAGCCGTACCCGGTCCCCGGCACCCCGTGCCCGGGTTCCGTTTCCCGTTTCCCGTTTCCCGTTTCCCGGTTCCCGGTTAGGTTAAATGATATCTCCCGCCGCTTCGCGGTACTCGAGCACGGCCTGGCGCAGGCCGACGTACAGCGCGTAGCCGATCAGGGCGTGTCCGATCGACACCTCGTCCAGCCGCGGCAGGGCGCCGACGAAGTCCGGCAGGTTCTCGAGGTCGAGGTCGTGCCCGGCGTTGACGCCGAGACCGAGGTCGGCCGCGACGGTGGCCGCGCGGGTGTAGGGCGCGAGCGCGTCGCCCAACGAGGCCGTCGACGAGGAGAAGGCACGAGCGTACGGCTCGGTGTAGAGCTCGACGCGATCGGCGCCGACCCGATGCGCGAACTGCACGGCCGCCTCGCTCGCGTCGATGAACAGCGACACGCGGACACCGAAGCCGCGCAGCCGCGCGATCATGTCGCGCAGATCACGCTCGTCGGCGTCGGGCGGCCAGCCCGCCTCGCTCGTGATCTCGCCGGGACGCACCGGGACCAGCGTGCACTGGTGCGGCCGGATCGTTTCGACCAGGTTCAGCAGTTCGGGCCGGGGGTCGCCTTCGATGTTGAACTCGACGGCCGTCCACGGCTCGAGCAGGTGCTTGAGGTCGTGCACGTCCTGGAAGGTGATGTGCCGCGCGTCGGCGCGCGGGTGCACCGTGATGCCGGGCGCGCCAGCCTCCACGCAGACGCGCGCGGCGTCGACCACCGACGGGATCGTGCCGCCGCGACTGTTGCGCAGCGTGGCGATCTTGTTGACGTTCACTGACAGCTTGGCCATGCAGAATTTTGACGGATACGTAGGCGACGAGCTTCAGCTCGACGCGCGCCGTGACGCCTCACGACAGGCTTCGTGGCCGGACTGCGTCCGGCCAGCGGAGATCACTGACCGTCGAGCTGAAGCTCGACGGCTACGAGAGCGATTTTCGGCGTCGAGGTTCGTCGTTCGTCGTTTGGTTTGACTACCCCGCTCCTAACGCGGACTTCGCGGCGTCGGCGATCTCGTGCGCCCAGCGCTCGATCTCCTGCTGATCCCGCCCCTCGAGCATGATGCGCAGCAGCGGCTCGGTGCCCGAATACCGCACGAGCAGCCGCCCCTCGTTCCCGAGTCGACGTTCGACGCTGTCGATCGTCGCGGCAATCGCCGGCACCTCGGCGACAGGCACGCGACGTCCGACGCGCACATTCACCAGAATCTGCGGATACGTCGTCAGGTCTGACGCAAGGTCGCGCAGCGACCGGCCGGTCTCGGCCATCACGCGCAGGACGCTCAGCGCCGTGACGATGCCGTCGCCGGTGAAGAGATGCTCGGCGACGACCACATGGCCCGACTGCTCGCCGCCGAGCGCGTAGCCGTGCTCGCGGATCTCCTCCATCACGTGCTTGTCGCCCACAGCGGTCCGCAGCAACCGGATGCCGTGCTTCTCCAGCGCGCGCTCCAGCCCGAGGTTGCTCATCACCGTGGCGACGACCGTGTCCTTGACCAGGGCACCGGTCCGCTGCAGGTGCAGCGCGAGGATCAGCATGATCGCATCGCCATCGACGACCGCGCCCTGCTCATCGACCATCAGGCAGCGGTCGCCGTCGCCGTCGAACCCGATGCCGAGCGCGAGCTTCTGCTCACGTACCAGCGCCTGCAACGCCTCGAGGTGCGTCGAACCGCAGTTCAGGTTGATGTTCCGGCCGTCGGGGTCGTTGCCGATCACGTGCGTGTCGAGACCCAGCGAGCGGAACAGCCGCGGCGCCACAGTCGTCGTCGCCCCGTTGGCACAGTCGAGACCGATCGGCAGGCCGGTCACGTGGCCGGCGTGCGGCAACGCCACCCGGGCATGACGCGCATACGCCTCGACCGCGTCGTGCGACTCGATCTCCGCCGACGCATCGTCGCGCACCACGAAGTGCGGATCGGCGACGAGTTCCTCGATCTGCCGCTCCAGTCCCTCGTCGAACTTCTGTCCGTGCCCCGAGAAGACCTTGATGCCGTTGTCCTCGTACGGGTTGTGCGAGGCGGAGATGACGATGCCCGCGTCGAAGTCCTCGGCCCGCGTGATGACGGCGACTGCGGGCGTCGGCACGACACCGGCCGACAAGACGTCGCCGCCCATCGCGCGAACGCCGCGCGCGAGCGTGCGCTCGATCCAGAAGCCGGATTCGCGGGTGTCGCGACCCGTCAGCAGGCGCGCCGGGCCCTGATGCGGCAGCACACGCACCAGCGCCGCGCCAAGCCGCAGGATCGTCGTTTCATCGAGCGGCGGCTGACCAGCCACGCCGCGCACGCCATCGGTTCCAAACAGTTTCATAGACAAGGACAGGCTACAGGCTTCGGGCTACAGACTACGGGAACCGGGACACGCTCTCGGGTTCCGGGTGCGGGGTACCGGGTTCGGTGACATCGGCTGCGACTGCGACTTCGACATTCCGCATTGCCGCATGACGAGCGTCACCTGATGGTGACCGTGACATTGGCCGGCTCGACCTTCTCCACCGCAACACCTTCACGATTGGGCACCTGCACGGCCACGACATGTCGGCCGGCGCCGAGGTCGGCGAGATCGACGGCGGCGACCAGATCCCCCGCATCGAGTCCGGCGACGCGTTCACGGGTCCCGCGCACCGTGACCGACACCTTCGCCGGCGTCACGCGGGCGACCAGGCCTCGGGCCAGATTGGTCGAGGTGATGTTCACACCCTCGAGCGTGCTCTGCACCGGCGCCGGCACCACCTCGACGACGACCGTCGCCCGCAGGGGCTCGCGCAGCCGCACCGTCGAGTCCTCGACGCCGACGGTCACCGTATCCTGCACCCGGT
>DATJTM010000544.1:0-3039 GCA_035503395.1 Luteitalea sp. | reverse complement strand
CAACGACATCCGGACCGCGCCGAAGGGCTTCCATCCTGGCAACCAGGAAACGCCGCGCCGCGGCGACGACCGCGGCTCCCGCAACGACGACCGTCGCGATGACGACCGTCGCGACGACCGCAAGCCGAAGCCTTAGTCGTTCCCGCCGATAGTCGTGGTGCGCGACACGGCCGGGGCCGTCGTCGCGGACGGGCTGGCAAGATACGCGCGGCAACTGCGATCGCCGCGCCGCCACCCGGCGAGCGCGCGATGCAGGCCGTCGACGACCACCAACGCGGCCTCATCCGGTTTCACCCGATCGCCGACGCTGTGACGGGCAATCACGATCGCCGTGGGCCCGGCCACGCGCGCCCGCTCGAGCCGGCTCCAGCACGACGGATTCGCCGCCGCGTAGGTCTCGGCGTGCCCATCCAGCCACGCGGCTCGCGTGGCGACGGTCCCGCCGCGGTCGTCGCCGCCGAGTGACATTGCGTCGCCGTGGCACGCCTCACCGCGATGCGCCGGCAGCCAGAGCCCGCCGTATTCGTTCGCGTCGAGCTCGACGAGCGTCCACGACGCGCCGGGCGGGGCGAGCATGTCGAGCAGCGGCAGCGCCCAGCGGGCCGGGTCGTGCTCTGGATAGCGCGCTGATCGGATCTCGTCGTCGATCAGCTGGCGGGTGATGTCGTCGGCAATGAGGCGCACGGGCTTTCGAAGGCCCGTCCATCTTGCTACAGTCGCGCGGTGCCACGCCTCCCCCGTGCCTTGCCGCTGTTCCTGACCCTGGCGCTCACCGGCGCCGCGGCCGTTGTGGCGGGCTGCGACAGCTCGAACGACACCCCGACCTCTCCCACGCCCGGCGGCCTTCTGGTCACGTCGGCGCGGAGCGTGCTGAAAGTCGGCGAAGTTCTGCCCCTGACGGTCACCAACGCCGGCGCCGCCGTGCCGTCCGTGACCTGGACGACGACCGACGCCAGCGTGGTCACGGTGACGCCGACCGGGCAGGCGACGGCGGGCCGGGCCGGGCGGGCCACGGTGACCGCCTCGACCGGCACCTCAACCGGAACCATCGCCTTACGGGTCGTGCCGGACTACGCCGGCACCTGGACGGGCGCGGTCGGGCGCGTGCAGCTCACCTGCACCACCGGCGCGACCTCGCCGCTGTGCGTGCCCGGCGCGACGACGAGCGGCACCGTGACCCTGCGCCTCACCCAGATCGGCGATCAGGCCAGCGGCACGCTGGTCGACTCGGCCGAGCCGACGGCCACGGTGCCCGTCACCGGCCAGCTTCAGGACGACGATCAGCTCGCGCTCGCGGGCCGGGTCGACGTGCCGGCCACATCGCCGACCCTGCGCGTCGACATCACCGCGCTCCGCGCCACCTTCGACGTCACGCTGGGCATCCTGTCGGGCAGCTACACGATCGCCGTCGACCGCACCCGCACGACGGGCGGCCTGCAGGCCGACTACCGCACGCAGGTGCAGTTCCGCGACGCGCGACGCTGACACGGCTGCGGCGCGTCGAGCTAAAGCTCGACGCCCACGTGTGGGTGGAGTACACCGACCGGCGGCCTGCACGTCGACTACCGCACACAGGTACAGGTTCGCGACGCGCGACGCTTGCGTGAGGGCGGAGCGCATCGCCCGGCGTACACTGCTGACGTGTCGTCGCCGGATGTCATCGTCATCGGCGCCGGGCTGATCGGGTGTGCCGTGGCGCATGCGCTGTCGCGCAGTGGCGCCGCCGTGTCCGTCCTCGACGCCGATGTGCCCGGCTCGGGGGCATCCCAGGCCTCGGCCGGCATGCTGTGCCCTTACATCGAGGGCGAGCACGACCCCGTGCTGCAGGCGATTGGCGCCGCCAGCCTCGCGATGTACGACGGGTTCATCGCCCGCATCCAGCGCGATTCCGACCTGTCGATTCCCTACGTCCGGGCCGGCACACTCCAGGTGGCCGACACCGAGGAGGGAGCCGCGCACCTGCGGGACACCGCGGAGCGGTTGCACGCGATGGGCGTCCGCAGCCACTTCGCCGAGGGCCGCGAGGTGGGTGAACTCGAGCCCCTGGCGTCGGCGCAGCAGGCCGCGCTGCTGATCGAGGCGCACGGCGCCGTCCGCGTCCGCGATCTCGTCGAGGGACTGCGCCTCGGGGCCGTCCACAACGGCGCCAGGTTCCTGCACGCCGAACGGGTGGCGCGGGTGACCCGGGCCGACGGCGGCCTCATGGTCGAAACGCACGCGCGCTCGTTCGCGGCGCCGCACGTCATCGTGACGGCCGGCGCGTGGTCGATGCAGCTGCCCGTGCAGGATCACCCCGTGATTCCCACGCATCCCGTGCGCGGGCAGTTGCTGCGCCTGCAGACCAACGGCAGCGTGATTCGCCGCGTCTTGTGGGGCCGCGAGTGCTACCTCGTGCCGTGGGGCGACGAGGTGCTGGTCGGCGCCACGAGCGAGCAGGCCGGCTTCGATGCGCGCGCCACCGTCGCCGGGGTCACGCACCTGTGCCTCGCGGCGCAGGCCGTGGTACCACAGCTGGCCGATGCGACGTTCAGCGAAGTGCGCGTCGGGCTCCGTCCTGGATCACCGGACGGCATGCCGCTGATCGGCGCGTCGCAGCACGCCGCCGGCCTCGTGTACGCGACCGGCCACTACCGACACGGCGCGCTGCTGGCACCGCTCACTGCCGATCTCGTCGAGCGGGTCGTCAGGGACGCAGCCACGCCAGTCCACGACGCGCTCGCCGCGGCGCGCTTCTCGCTCTGATCCCCGGAGGTTCTCCGTGTCCACGCCACTCGATGCGACACAACTCGCCAACGCCCTCGCCGATCTGCCGGGATGGACGTCGGCCGGCAGCGCCATCCAGCGGCAGTTCTCGGCCTCGTCGTTTGCCGACGCCGTCACGCTGTTGACGCGCCTGGCGTTCGAGGCCGAGTCCGTCGACCACCACCCCGATTTCATCCTGGAGTACCGTCTGCTGACTGTGCGCTTCTGGACGCACACCGCCGGCGGCGTCACGCAGAAGGACGTCGATGGCGCCCGCGCGGCCGATCGGCTGGCCGC
>DATJTM010000543.1:0-2804 GCA_035503395.1 Luteitalea sp. | reverse complement strand
CACCTATGCCCGGCGCGACGTCGTCCATCCGCTCGTCGTCGATCCGGCGCAGGCCATTGCCGGCCTGGCGCGGCAGCTCCAGCGGCAGGCCGGCGACGAGATCCGGATCGGCTTCTCGCTCGGACCCGGCATCTGGCCGGTGCTGATCGATCCGATGCCCTTCGACCAGATGGTGGTCCACCTCGTGGCCAACGCCCGCGACGCCATCCGCGGCAGCGGCGCCATCGATCTCTCGCTGACCAACACGTCGCTGACGGCGGCTGAGGCTGCAGCGCATGGCGGCCTGAAGACCGGCGAATACGTCGCCCTCCGCGTCAGCGACACCGGCGGCGGCATCGCCGCCGACGTGCTGCCACGGATCTTCGAGCCGTTCTTCACGACCAAGGCGCCCGGCGCCGGCACCGGGCTCGGCTTGAGCAGCGTGCTGGGCGCGGTCGAACAGGCCGGTGGCCGCGTCGAAGTCGAGCGCACCGGTCCCGACGGCACCACCGTCCTCGTGTTGCTGCCGCGATCGGCGGCCCGGCCATCGAATGGCTCGCGGGCGTCGGCGACGCGTTCGCTCGATGGGCACGAACGCATCCTGCTGGTCGAGGATGAACCGGCGGTGCTGGAACTGGTCCGCCGGACGCTCGAGGGCTACGGCTACGTGGTCCTGCACGCCAGCACGCCGGAGCGTGCCCTGCGCGCGATTCACGAAGGCGGCGGGTCGGTCGACATCCTCGTCACCGATGTCGTCATGCCCGGCATGAGCGGCCGCGATCTGGCGGCGCAGTTGCGCGCGATGGTGCCCAACCTCCGGGTGCTGTTCATGTCCGGCTACAGCAGCGATGTCGCCGCCGACCACGGGCTGGTGCCGGCCGACGTGTCGCTGATCACCAAGCCGTTCAGCCCGACGGCCCTGGCCGCCTGGGTGCGTGCCGTGCTGGACGGACAGTCACCAACCGACTACCTCTGAGCGGGGCACCTCGACCGCGGCGTCGCGAATTGCTACGCTCAGTGCCCCAGCCATGGGGCCCTTCCGATTCACGTGTGCGTGTCTGGTCGGGGCCTTCCTGCTGGCCTCCGCGTATCAGGCACTGATCTGGGTGCGCGATCGGCGACAGCTGCTGTCGCTGGCGGCGGCGCTGCATGCGGGCAGTTCCGGCCTGTTCGCCTGGTCTCTCCTGCGGCTCGCCAACGCCGCCACCGTCGTCGACATGCAGCACGCCGTCAACCAGCGTGCGCTGGCGGCCATCCCGGTCGTGCTGGCCGTCACCTTCCAGCTGGCGGCGTTTGCCCGCCTCCCACCAGCCCGATACGTGCTCGCGGTCGCTGGCGCCACCGCCGCGACCATCGTCGCCCGACTGGTTGCCGGAACCGCGGCCAACGACGTCGTCGGCATCGAGCAGGTGGTGCGGTTCGGTGAGCAGCTGTCGGCGCCGATCCGCCTGACCGGGCCGGCGCACTGGATGGCGGCGGGCATTGTCGCGGCGGCGGCGCTGTTCGCCATCTGGTGCGGCTGGCGGATGTGGGCCACCGACCGCATTGGCGGCGCGCTCGTGATGGTCACCGGCGTGTCGTCGCTGGCGACGGCGCCGTTCGTGGCGGTGCTGCGGCCGTGGGCGATGCCGCTGCAGCCACTCACGCTGGCGCCGCAGGCCCTGTTCGTCCTGGTGGCCGCGATGCACGTCGCGCGCGAACACGAGGCCCGGGCTCGCGCCATGTTGTCGGCTGAGCGGCTGTACCACGCGATGTTCGACCAGACCTACCAGCTGGCCGGCTTGCTCGACCTGCAGGGCCGCGTGCTCGAGGCCAGCCGGTCGATGATCGACGCCTGCGGCCTCGCCCCGGCTGCCATCGTCGGGCGGCCGTATGCCGACATGCCGGGCTGGCAGTCGTCGCCCGCTCGCCAGCGACTCCAGGACGCGATTGCATCGGCGACGGCGGGGACGACGTCGCGACAGGAGGTGGCATTCATCGCCCCGTCGGGCGAGGCGCGTGTCCTCGACGTGTCGATCCGTCCGCTGCGTGACGAGGAGCAGCGTGTCATCCGGTTGATCGCCGAGGCGCGCGACGTCACCGACGAACGCCACGCGCAGGACGCGCATCGACGCATCGAAGCGCAGCTCCATCAATCGCAGAAGCTCGAGGCGGTCGGCCAGCTGGCTGGCGGGATCGCGCACGACTTCAATAATCTGCTGACCGTGATCCACGGCTTCGCGAGCCTGCTGACGACGGCTCCCGACTGTGGCGGCCGCCGGGTCGAGCTCGAACAGATTCAATCGGCATCGGAGCGGGCGATGGTGCTCACGCGCCAGCTGCTCACGTTCAGTCATCACGCGGTACCCGACGCCAGGGTCATCGACCTCAACGAACTGGTGCGGCGCACCGAGCCACTGCTGCAGCGTCTCGTCGGCGCCGACATCCGCATCCGCGTCCGCACGACCACCGACCTGCCGGCCGTCAAGGCCGATCCCTCACAGCTCGAACGCGTGCTCATCAACCTGGTCGTGAATGCGCGCGACGCGATGCCGCACGGCGGTCAGGTCGACATCGGCACCCGCACGCCCAACCCGGTGCTCGACGACCAGGTGGCGTCGAGCGCCGGCCACGGCGCCGTCCTCACCGTGAGCGATACCGGTATCGGCATGCCACCCGACGTGCAGGCGCGCTTGTTCGAGCCGTTCTTCACCACGAAGGCGCCGGGCAAGGGCACGGGACTCGGATTGGCGATCGTCGACCGAGTCGTCAAGCAGGCGCGCGGCACGGTGGCGGTCTCGTCGACGCCGAACCGAGGCACGACCTTCACGATCTACCTGCCGCCG
>DATJTM010000542.1:0-21669 GCA_035503395.1 Luteitalea sp. | reverse complement strand
CGATGAACCCATGCTGGCCCTGCCGCTCGTGCTGGTCGACCCGCCGCTGACCAGCCGCTGCGACGTCGAGCTCGCCCGTGCGCTGCTCGGCCGGAGCCGGGCGCCGTTGCTCGTCGCACCTGATGGCGATCCGTGGATTGCCAGGCTGCTCGGGGCGCAGGCGTCCATCGACGCCGGTTCCTCGACGGACGTCATCGATACGCCCGCTGCGCTGCGTCGCGTGCACGACGGACTCTTCTCGTCATCGACGGCCACGCCACGCATCGAGGCGGCCGACGACCGTTCGGTCGAGTGCCTGTCCGCACCGGGTGAAGCGCGCGAGTCCGTCGAAGTGGTGCGAGTGCTGCTGTCGCATGCCGAGCAAGGCGTGCCCTTCGATCGCATGGCTGTGGCACTGCGGGCGCCGGAGCTGTACGCGAGTCATCTCGAGAGCGCACTGCGCCGCGCTCAGGTGCCGGCACATTTCGCCCGCGGCACGCGTCGCCCCGATCCGGGCGGGCGAGCGCTGCTGGCGCTCCTCGCCTCGGCCGTGGAGAACCTGTCCGCGCGTCGCTTCGCCGAATACCTGTCCCTCGATCAGGTGCCTCGCGAATCTTCACCCTCGTCGACGGCGCCAGCCCCGCCCGAGACGGACCAGTCACCGAGGCGTCGCGATGGACTCGGCGACGAGGCCGAAGCGCTCGGCCTGCGTCCGGCTGACGCTGCGGCGCTCGACGACCGGAAGGCCGAGTCGGAGGACGACGATGGCGTGCAGATCGCCACGACGCGGTCGCCCTGGCGATGGGAAGCGTTGCTCAACGACGCGCAGGTGATCAGCGGTGCCGACCGCTGGTCGCGTCGGCTGCGTGGCCACCGCGAGGAACTGCAGATCAAGGCGCACGCCGCCTTCAAGGACGACCCGAGTTCGCCGCGCCACGAGGGCCTGGCGCGACGCGTCGTGTGGATCGACGAACTGATTGCGTTCGCCGACGACGTCATTCCGGCGATGGCGTCGTGGCCCGCCAGTGACGACTGGGGCGGCTGGATCGCGCGACTCCGATCCTTCGTGCCGCGCGTGCTGCGAGCGCCCGACCGCGTCCTCTCGACGCTCGACGAACTGCAGCCGCTGGCGGGCGTGCCTGACGTTGGTCTCGAAGAGGTGCTGGACGTGCTGCGCGATCGGCTCACGCACCTCACGGTGCCGCCGTCGCCGATTCGATACGGCCGCGTCTTCATCGGCACGCCGGATCAGTTGCGCGGTCGTACGTTCGACCTGGTTTGCGTGCCCGGGCTCTCCGAGCGCGTGTTCCCGCAGCGGGCGCGTCAGGATCCGCTACTGCTCGACGCCGAGCGCATCGCGGTGTCGTCGTGGCTGGCGGTGGACGACGACCGCGTGGCCGTCGAGCGTCTGCAGCTGCGTCTGGCGGCTGGCGCCGCGTCCGCGGCGCTCGTCACGTCGTACGCGTCGATGGACACGGCGCAGGCGCGGCCGCGCGTGCCGTCGTTCTATGCCGTCGACGTGCAGCGCGCGGTCACCGGCGAGGTGCCGGGCTACGAAGCGCTGATTCGCGCCGCGCAATTGCGCAGCGGCGCGCGCCTGGCCTGGCCGGCGCCGCTGGTCGCCGATACCGCCATCGATGCCGCCGAGCACGACCTGAGCATCCTGCAGGGCTACCTGCGTGGCGACGGCAAGGATCTGGCCGGGCGGGCCCGCTATCTCTTCGACCTCAATCCGTCGCTGCGCCGGGCGCTGCTGGCGCGGCACCATCGCTTCTCGCGGACGTGGACGCCGTACGACGGCCTGACGATCGCGCCCGAGCACCTCGCGAAGCATCGGCTGGCGGCGCGGCCGTACTCGGCGTCGGCATTGCAGCGCTTCGCGTCGTGCCCGTATCAGTTCTACCTCTCGACCATCCTGCGCCTGGAACCACGCGAGGAAGCTGCACCCCTGACCACGCTCGACCCGCTGACGCGTGGATCGATGGCCCACGAGATGCTCGCGAGCGCGATGCGGGCCTTCATGGCGAATGAGTGGCTGCCGCTGACGGTCGACCGCGTTGCCGAGGCCCAGGCGCTCGCCGACACCATCGTCACGCAGGTGGCTGGTGAGTATGCCGACCGCCTGATGCCGCCGATCCTCCGCGTCTGGGAGGATGCGATCGCCGGCATCCGGCGCGACATCCGCGAGTGGGTGCGGCGGCTCACCGAGGAGAAGGACGGCTGGCAGCCGACCCATGTCGAAATCGGCGTCGGCTTCTCCGGCGGGTTCGGTCGCGACGAGGCGAGCCGGCGCGAAGACGTGGCGCTGCCCGGCGGCACGCGACTGCACGGCGTCGTCGACCTGGTGGAGCAGCGCGACGCGGGTGAGTGGCGCATCACCGACTACAAGACCGGGAAGTATCGACTGACGGAACGGGCGGTGGTCAACGGTGGCCGGACGCTGCAGCCCATCCTCTACGCGATGGCGGTGGAGGCGGCGTTCGGCGGCAAGGTCGCGGCCTCGCGGCTGTACTACTGCACCGAGGACGGCAATTACACGGAGCACGACTGGCCGATTGCCGGCGCGTCGGGAGTCCAGACGCGCGATCAGGGGCTACAGGTGCTCGCGGTGATCGACCGCGCGGTCGCGCAGGGACACCTGCCGGCCGCCCCCGATCGCGAATCCTGTACCTGGTGCGACTTCAAGGCGGTGTGCGGGCCCGGGGCGCAGCACGTACCGGGCCGCAAGGACGTGGCGCCGCTGGCCGATTTGATCGAACTGCGAGGCTGGCGATGAGTCCTGCCGTGTCGACCCTGGTGGATGGCGCCGATCGCGAGCGGATCCGCCACGCCCTGGACACGACGCTGGTCGTCGAGGCGGCCGCCGGCACCGGCAAGACCACCGAACTGGTGGCGCGCATGGTGAACACGCTGGCGGCCGGCAGGGCGAAGATCAACGAGATCGTCGCCGTCACCTTCACCGAGAAGGCGGCGGGCGAGCTGAAGCTCCGGCTGCGCGAGGAGATCGAGCACGCACGCGCCGCCCGCACCGGCGACGACCGCGAGCGGCTCGAAGCTGCCCTGGCGCACCTCGAGGACGCCCACGTCAGCACGATTCACGGCTTCTGTGCCGACCTGCTGCGCGAACGTCCGGTCGAGGCCGACGTCGACCCGCGCTTCGAGGTGCTGCTCGAGCCGGTCGCCACGCAGCTGCTCGATCGTGTCGTCGACGGCTGGCTTCAGGAGACGCTCGACTCGCCCGGTGAGGGCGTCCGCCGCGTGCTGCGACGGACCTTCAACGACGAAGACGGCGAACTCGGCCCGCGCGCCGCGCTGCGTCGGGCGGCGCAGAGCCTGGCCGAGTGGCGCGACTTCGACACCGTTTGGCGACGCGATCCGATCGATCGCCGTGCGCTCGTCACCGGTGCGCTGGCCGACGTTCACGCCTTCGCGACCGTCAGCGAGAAGGGGCACCGCTCCGACAACCTTCGCATCGACACCGATCCGATCCGGCGGTTCAGCCGGCTGCATCGGGGCGCGATTCCGGCCGGGGCCGAGGGCGAGGAGATGCTCGACGGCGTCGAGGCGCAGCTCGGACTCCTGGCCCGGAGCAAGGCGTTCACCAAGTGCCGTGTAGGCTACGGCACCTCCTATGCACCAGACGTGCTGCGGGCCGACGTGAAGGTCCAGCACGCCGCCCTGCGCGACCGGCTGAAGGACGTCACAGCCGCGATCGACGCCGATCTCGCCGCGCTGCTGCAACAGGAACTGCAGCCGTGCCTCGAGCGCTACGAGCTGGCCAAGCAGGAACGTGGCGCGCTGGACTTCACCGACCTGCTGATTCGCGCCCGCAGCCTGCTGCGCGATCACGATGGCGTGCGGGCCGACTTCCAGCGCCGTTACCAGCGGCTGTTCGTCGACGAATTCCAGGACACCGATCCCATCCAGGCCGAGATCCTCCTGCTCCTCGCCGCCGACGCGCCCGGGACGCGCGACTGGACGCGCGTGCGGCCGGTCCCCGGCAAGCTGTTCATCGTGGGCGATCCGAAGCAGGCCATTTACCGGTTCCGCCGAGCCGACGTCGAGACGTACTGGCAGGTCAAGCGGCAGCTCGTCGAGGCTGGGGCGCAGGCCTGTCAACTCCGCACCTGTTTTCGCAGCGTCCCGACGATCCAGCGGGCGGTCAATCACGTGTTCGGACCGCTGATGACAGGCGATCCCACGGCCTCGCAGGCCGACTACGTCGCGCTCGAACCGGTGCGGTCCGACCAGGACGGGCAGCCGGCGCTCGTCGCGTTGCCGATTCCACGACCCTACAAGTCGCGCTACGTCAGCTTCGAGGCCATCGAGGCGTCGTTGCCCGATACCGTCGGGGCCTTCGTCGAGTGGCTGGTCCGTGAAAGCGGATGGACGGTGTCCGAACGCGCACCGGGCGGTGGCGAGACGCGCGTGCCCGTGCAGGCGCGACACGTTGCCATCCTCTTCCGCCGCTTCACGAGCTGGGGCACCGACGTGACCCGTCCCTATGTGCAGGCGCTCGAAGCGAGGCAGGTGGCGCACCTGCTCGTCGGCGGTCGCAGCTTCCACGAGCGCGACGAGGTCGACGCCCTCCGCGCGGCGCTCTGTGCGATCGAGTGGCCGGACGATGAGTTGTCGGTGTACGCGACGCTGCGCGGGGGCCTGTTCGCGTTCCCGGATCACGTCCTGCACGCGTATCGTGACGCGCACGGCGGCCGGCTCCATCCGCTGCTGGTGGATGGTGGACGGGCGGGCGACGATGAGTCGCGCCGCGAGACCCCGGAAGACGAGACCGGCGACATCGAGGATGCCCTGCGCCTGCTCAAGCGCCTCCACCGCCATCGCAACCAGGCGCCGGTGCAGGACACCGTCCAGTCGCTCCTGAGGGCGACGCGTGCACATGCCGGTCTCGCGCTGCGGCCCGGCGGGGAACAGGCGCTCGCCAACGTGCTGCACGTGCTCGAACTCGCACGCCAGTACGAGGCGGCCGATGGCGCGTCGTTTCGCGGCTTCGTCCAGCAGTTCCTCGACGAGACGCATACGGAGGCCGCCGAGAGCCCGATTCTCGAAGAAGGCACCGACGGCGTGCGCTTGATGACCGTCCACAAGGCCAAGGGACTCGAGTTTCCGGTCGTCATCCTCGCCGACCCGACCTGCCGGCTCGCGAACGAACGGCCATCACGGGCGCTCGTTGCCTCACGGGGCCTGTGCGTGCAGACGCTGGCCGGTTGCGTGCCAGCCGAATTGCTGGAGCTGCGCGACGCCGAGATTGCGCGCGACCGCGCCGAGGGCCATCGCCTCGCGTACGTCGCCGCCACCCGCGCCCGCGACCTGCTGGTGATACCGGGTGTGGGAGACGAGCCCTACCCGAACGAGCGACAGGGCGACAAGTGGATCGGCGTGATGAACGGCGCCCTGTACCCGGAACGTCCATGGCCGCTGCCGATGGACGCCATCGGCTGCCCCCCGTTCGGCCGCGACACGGTGCTCGAACGCCCCGACGAAGAGATGCTGCACCCGGCGCCGATCAGGCCGGGCCGGCACGTCATCGGCCAGGCAGGTTCGCCGACGGCGTTCGAGGTCACCTGGTGGGACCCGTTCGCGCTGCACCTCGACGCCAAGCTGGCGTTCGGCAGCCGGCAGCAGGCGCTGATCGATCGCACCGCGCCGGACGCGCGCATACAGGAAGGCCACGACGCGGTCGACCGATGGTCGCAACTCCACGACGCGCGGCTCTCCACCGGTCGCGTGCCCTCGTTGCGCGTCGCGCGCGTGACCGACGCGGCGGCCAGCGCCGACACCGGCGCCGCCGACGTGACGGTGGAGCGCGTCGACGCCCCGCGGCGCGGCCGGCGCGGCGCGGCGTTCGGCGAGCTGCTCCACGAGGTCCTCGCGATCGTCGGCCTCGAAGCGGACGAGGAGGCCATCGCGGCCGCGGTCACGCTGAAGTCGCGCGTGCTCGGCGTCGACGATGCGGACCAGCGCGACGCGGTGACGGCGGTACGGTCGGCGCTTCAGCATCCGCTCCTGCGGGCGGCGGCGCTCGCCCAGCGGACCGGGCGCTGCCGCCGGGAGACACCGGTGACGCTCCGCCTCGACGATGGCCGGTGGGTGGAGGGACAATTCGACCTCGCGTTCGAGGATGCTGACGGATGGACGGTGGTCGACTTCAAGACCGACGCCGAACTCGACGCCAGCCTCGACGGGTACCGGCGCCAGGTGGCCCTGTATGCCCGGGCGCTGGCGACGGCGACCAGCCGGCCGACCCGTGGCGTCCTCCTGCGCATCTGATCGCACCGGCGGTGGCGTCAGCGCAGATGGCGGTAATGTCCGCTTCCTACCCGCAGTGTGTGCGCGCGCTGCACGTGCAGTGGACGGCACCACGTCGAGGCCGCCGGCCGGCCAGATTGCGGCTGGATCGCGGATTGCTCTAGGAGAACGCCATGGAAGAGTCCGAGGTTCGCCAGCCGGTGCCGGTCGACGACCCCGATGTCTCCGACGTACGACCGTCGGGGAGCGTCGATCAGGTCCGCAACGAACTTCTGCCCACCGTGGCGCTCACGACCAGCGTGCGAAGCATGGCGCTCACCGTGCTCACCGTGATTGCCGTCACGTGGGCGTTGTACGTCATGCAGACCCTGCTGGTGCCGCTGCTGCTCGGCATCATCATCAGCCTGGTGCTCTCGCCGCTCGTCGAGGGTCTGCGACGCCTGCGTATGCCGCGCCCGGCCGGGGCGGCGGTCGTCCTGTCGGCCGTCGTGGCCATCGCAGGCGGGGTTGGCTATCACCTGACCGAACCCGCCGCACGACTGGCCGAGGAACTGCCGCAGGTGGCCCGGCAGGTGCGGCAGGCCATTGTCGACACGGCCGCCGGGCGCGAAAGTGCCGTCGCCAACCTGCAACAGGCCGCCAATGAGCTCACGGCCGCTCCGGAGACCCCACGCGAACGTGTGCGGGCGCAGCCGGTGCGGATCATCGAGCCCCCTGCCCGGCTGGGCGACTACGTGGCGGCGGGCACCGGCATCGTCGCGCAGGTGCTGCTGGTGTTCTTCCTGGTGTTCTTCATCCTGTCGGCCGGCGATCTCTACAAGCGCAAGCTCGTGAAGCTGACGGGGCCGTCGCTGTCGCGGAAGAAGATCACCGTGCAGATCATCGACGAGATCGACGAGCAGATCGGCATCTACCTCCGCACGCTCGTCGTCGTCAGCACGATCGTCGGCATCGCGACCTGGCTCTCGTATCTCTACGTGGGCATGCCGAACGCGGCGGTGTGGGGGCTGCTGGCCGGGATCGCCAACGTCATCCCGTACGTCGGCCCGACGCTGGTCGCCGGCGCTGCCTCGGCCATGGCGTTCTCACACTTCGGCACCGTGTATCAGGCGCTCCTCGTTGGTGGCATCCAGCTCGCAATCACCTCGCTCGAAGGGTTCCTGTTGACGCCGACACTGATGAGCCGTTCGGCGAGGATGAACCCGGTGGCGATGTTCGTGGGTCTGCTCTTCTGGGGCTGGCTGTGGGGCACCTGGGGCGTGGTGCTCGGCGTGCCGCTGCTGATGGGCCTGAAGGTCGTGTCCGATCGGATCGACGATCTCCATGCTGTCGGCGAACTCCTCGGCGAGTGACACTGGCCACGGCAAAGGTCGAAAACCACGGCAAAAGGGCGAAAAGTTCAATAGGTGCGAAAAGGTCGAGAAGGCTGAGCGTCAAGGCCCAAAGGCCCCAAGGCCCAAGGCCCAAGCCCAAGGCCCAAGGCCCAAGGCCCAAGGCCCAAGTCCCAGGCCCGGGTCCGGTAATTTCGAAAGGAAAGGCTGACGCGATGAGCAAGGTCGCGGTGATCTACTACTCGTCGACGGGAACCAATCACGCAATGGCGCAGGCCGTTGGTGAAGGGGCCCGCGAGGCGGGAGCCGATGTGCGGGTGCGGCTCGTGACGGAGACGGCGCCGGACGCGGCCGTCGACGGCAATCCTGGCTGGCGGGCGTTCGTCGATCGCACGAAGGACGAGCCGCGCGCCACGCTCGACGATCTCGAGTGGGCCGACGCCATCATCTTCGGGACGCCGACGCGCTACGGCAACGTCGCCTCGCAGCTCAAGGCGTTCCTCGACAGCACCGGACGCATCTGGGCAGCCGGCAAGCTTGCCGACAAGGTCTATTCAGGCTTCACGTCGGCCCAGAACGCGCACGGCGGCCAGGAATCGACGCTGCTGGCGCTCTACACGACGATCCACCACTTCGGCGGCATCCTCGTGACGACCGGCTACACCGATCCGGTCACCTCCGCATCGGGTGGCAATCCGTACGGCCCGTCGGTGACGACGACGCCGAAGGGCAATCCGCCGACCGAGGCCGACCTTGCGCACGCCCGTTACCTCGGGCAGCGCGTGACGCGCTTCGCGGACCGGCTCACCACCCGATGATCGGCCCGTCCTCGTGCGACTCACCGCCGAGGACGCGGCCCACCACCTTGATCACCTGATCGGGCGTGAACGGCTTCTGGATGACGGCCGAGGCGCCCATCGTCCGCGCCACCTCGAGGAAGCCGCCATCGAAGGCGCCCGACATCGCGACGATCGGGATGTCGGGGCGGTCGTGCCGCATGCGCTTGATGGTCTCCAGGCCTTCCTGACCGGGCATCACCAGATCGGTGAGCAGCAGATCGACGCCGCCGCTCTCGCACAGGCGAACGGCCTCGAGGCCGTTGGTCGCCTGCAGTACTTCGTAGCCCGCCCCGACCAGCGTTGTCGACAGCAGCAGTCGAAGCCCGGGTTCGTCGTCGGCCACGACCACTCGACGTGGCCGTCGGACCGGCTCGTAAGTGGTCGTTGACGTGACCACGGACGTGGGCACGAAGGATTCGGCGACCGCCGGTCGTTCGGCGTGCCTCGTCGGCAGATGTGCCACTGGCGCGGGCGGGTGTCCCGGCCGCATCGACAGCACGCTGCGCACACGCGCCAGCAGTTCGCCCGGCGTGAACGGCTTGGCCAGGAACTGCAGGCCCGCCTCGAGGGCGCCGTTCTGGACGATGGCCGTCTCCGTGTATCCGCTCATGAACAGCACGGCGAGGTCCGGCACGCGCTGCTGCAGCGCCGTCGCGACCTCGCGGCCGCTCATGCGCGGCATGATGACGTCGGTGACCAGCAGGTCGACCCGTCCGCCCCTGGCTTCGACGATGTCGATTGCTTCGAGCCCATGGTCGGCGACGAGCACCTGATAGCCGTGGGCCTTCAGGACGTCGGCGGCGAGACGGCGCACCGCCTCGTGGTCCTCCACCACGAGCACCGTCTCGTGTCCCTCGAGATGCGCGGTGTCGGCCGAGGCGGGCTCGCTGTCCTCGGTGACCGACGCCGCGCCGAGTGGCAGGTACACCGTGAACGTCGAGCCGTGCCCGGGCCGGCTCCTGACGACGATGGTGCCGCCGCTCTGGGTGACGATGCCGTCGGCCACGGGCAGGCCCAGACCGGAGCCGCGGCCCGTCGGTTTGGTGGTGAAGAACGGTTCGAAGATGCGACCGATCGCGTCCTCGTCGATGCCGACGCCGGTGTCGGCGACGGTGAGCGTGACGTACGGACCCTCGGCCACACCCTGCCGCGCCGCCATGTCGGCGTCGACCTGTGCCTGGCCTGCCGTGATCGTCAACGTGCC
Organism: Luteitalea sp.; assembly: GCA_035503395.1. Classification (GTDB taxonomy): domain Bacteria; phylum Acidobacteriota; class Vicinamibacteria; order Vicinamibacterales; family Vicinamibacteraceae; genus Luteitalea. The sequence continues at coordinate 12,049 of DATJTM010000542.1, read as the reverse complement.
GCCGTCCGGCATCGCATCGGAGCCGTTGATCGCGAGGTTCAGCAGCACCTGTTCGAGCTGGACCGGATCGACCATCACCGGCGGCAGGGTCGGCGGCAGCGTCGTCCGCACGTCGATGTTCTCGCGCAGCAGGCGCCCCAGCATCGGGCGCAGGCCCTCGATGATGTCGGCCACGTTCAGCGCCCGAGGCTGCAACACCTGGCGACGGCTGAAGGCGAGGAGCTGCTGTGTGAGCGCGGCAGCGCGTTCACCCGCCTGCAGGACGTGCCCGGCATCGACGCGCAGCGGATCTGACTCGTGCAACCGGGAGATCAGCAGCTGCGCGTAGCCGTTGATCACCGTCAGCAGGTTGTTGAAGTCGTGCGCGATGCCGCCGGCCAGCTGGCCGACCGCCTCCATCTTCTGCGCCTGAATCAGCTGTTCCTCGAGGCGCTTCTCGTCGGTGATGTCGGTGACGAGCACCAACCGCGCCTCGCGGCCCTCGAAGTGCGTCGGGTACGACGAGACGCGGACGAAGTTGAGGGACCCGTCCTTCCGCACGTGCCGCCACGGACCACTGCGATGAACGGTCGGTGGCACGCTGTGCGCCGCCTGCCGGGTCCGCTCGACCTCGTCGGCGGGCCTGATGTCGAGAATCGTGCGGGCGAGGAACTCCTCGCGCGTGTAGCCGTACATCGCCACGGCGGCGGCATTGACGTCGAGGAACGACAGCGTCGCGAGGTCGTACACCCACATCGGCTGCGGGTTCTCGTGGAACAGCACCAGGTAGCGCTGCTCGCGTTCGCGGATCGCTTCGATGCTCGACTCGGTGGCGGCCGAGTGCGCCTCGAGCAGGCGTTGGTTGTCCTCGAGCGTCGCCGTCTGCCGTCGCAATTCAAGCTGGGTGACGACGATCGCGGCCAGGTCCTGCAACTGCTGGATCTGCCCGGGCGCCAGCCCGTCATGCGGCTGATCGTCGAGCACGCACAGCGTCCCGATCCGTTCGCCGTCCGGCGACGTCAGCGGCGCCGCGGCGTAGAACCGGATGCCTGGTGCGCCGGTGACCAGCGGGTTGTCGGCAAAGCGGGAATCGCGCGTCGCATCGGGCACGACGAGGACGCCGCTCGAGAGGATCGTGTGCGCACAGAAGGACCGATCCCGCGGCGTCTCCCTGACGTCGACACCGGTCGACGACTTGAACCACTGGCGTGATTCGTCGACGAGCGAGATCAACGACATCGGCGTGCCGAGGATCGACGACGCCAGCCGCGTGAAACGATCGAACGATTCCTCCGGCGGCGTGTCGAGGATCTCGTAGCGCCGCAGCGCCGCGATTCTCGTGTCCTCGTTGACGGGGATCGGAGCGGCGGGCACGGTCGTCAGCGGCGCGAGCCGCGCAGCTCCTCGTCGATGATGGCGGCGAAGGCCTCGAGAGGCTGGGCGCCGCGGACTTCGCGGCCGTTGATGAAGAAGCCGGGCGTGCTGCTCAGGCCGAGCGCCTCGCCCTGCGTCACGTCACGCTGGACGGCGGCCTTGGCTTCGGGATTGGCGAGACAGCTGGTGAACTTCGCCGCGTCGAGGCCAGCGGCGGCACCGAGCCGGGCGAGCGCCGCATCACTGGAATCGGGCGTCGACTCGGCGTACACCGCGTCGTGGAACTGCCAGAAGCGATCCTGTTGCCCCGCGCACCACGACGCCTCGGAGACGCGACGCGCCTGCGGGTGCAGTCCGTCGAGCGGCAGGTGCTTGTAGACGAGGCGGACCTGCCCCTTGTACTTGTCGAGCAGCGTCGTCAGCGTCGGCTGTACGCGACGGCAGAACGGGCAATGGAAGTCGGAGTACTCGACGATGGTGATGGGGGCCGTGGCGGCGCCGCGCACCGGCGCGCCAACGAGATCGACCTCGGCGCGGAACGGCGCCGGCGGCGCCAGCTTGATGTCGACGGTGGCGCCCTTGCGCAGGTCGGCCACCACCGTGGCGCGGCGTGCCTCGAGCTTCAGCTCGCGCAGGAAGTCGCGGACCTGCGGGCGCAGCTGCGTCACGTCGCCGCGGATGCGGGCCCGGTTGGCCTCGATGAACGAGTCAATTTCCGCGTCGGTGACGGCGGAGACACCGCTGCTGATCTCCGCTGCTTCGAACGCCTCGATGGTCACGCCGCGCCGGCGCGCCTCCGCCTCCATCAGGTGCTTCGCCACGAGCGTGTCGAGCTGCTGCTGCTTGAGGTCGTAGAGCTGGCGTTCGAGCCGCGAGAGCTCGAGGCCGGCCGACTTGCGGAGGTCGGCCTCGGTGATTGTCGTACCGTTGACGACGGCCAGGACCTCGCCCTGAGCGCCCGCCGTCGGCGCTGCCGCCGGTGCCGATTGTGCGGAGGTGGAGGTGGGAGCCGCCGTGCAGCCGGCACCGAGGATCACCGCCGCGAGCATCGAGCAGAAACGCATCGAACCGTCTTTCCTTCCGGGCTGCCTCATGGCTTCACCCGGGTGAGTGCATAGCCGCGCGCGGTGAGCAGCTGCGGCAGGTTGTCGGGACCGACCAGGTGGAGGGCACCGACCGCGACGAACAGCGCCTCGGCCGGTGCGTCACGACGGAGTGCGTCGATGCGCTCCGCCATCCGGTGATTGCGCGCCACCAGCACTTCGGCCTGGAACTTGCGGGCAAGGGCCGCATCGCCAGGTGCGTGTGACAGGGCGGCGGTAAGGGTGGCGTCGTCTCCCTCGAGATACGACTGGACGAGCGACGCACTGGTCGGGCCGTTGCCCGGTGACTCGAGATCGCGCAGGGCGCTCTCGAGCATCTGCGTCTGCTCGTCGGCGGTGAAGACGTCGAACACGGCGGCCTGTTCGGCGACCGTCTCGAGACCACCGACGCGCTTGCCGGCCGACGCGGCGTCGGCGTAGATCCGCGCATCGAGCGGCACCTTGCCGTCGAGCAGGTCGGGGAGGTATTCGAGTGAGGCCAGCTGGGCCATGGCGGCCCACGGCTTCAGCCGGTCGAGCATGCCCACCAGCAGCGGTACGGCCATGGGTGCACGCGGTGCAAGTGCCGCCTGCACACGGGCCTCGAGGCGAGTGAACCGGGCCTCGCCGATGACCGTCCGCAGCCGCTGCGGCTCGGGCAGCATCAGTGCCGACGCCATCGCGGCCTGGGCCGATCCGTCCATCGGAATCTCGGTGACGACGCGGTCGGCACGTGCGAAGGCGGCGCGCACGGCGGGCGGCAGGTCGAGCACGCGCGCGTCCGGCACGTGAATGGTGCCGAATAAGGCGAGGCGGTGGGTGCCCGCCTGACCCTCCCAGAGGAAGGGCGCCGCCGGCGCGACGTGAGCCGACGGGGCTGCCGTCAGGGCGCCGAGCAGGGCGAGGACGGCCATGAGCACTGCCGGTGCCGTCCGTCGCGTGGCCATGGATTCGGTCATCGTGACACAGGTTCGTCGGGGCCGTTCACGGCCGCGGCGGCGGCCCGGCCGGCGACGGTGCCGCTGGCCCAGGCCCACTGAAAATTGAAGCCGCCGATGCGGCCGTCCACGTCGCAGAGCTCGCCGCAGACGTACACACCGGCGCGGTCCCGCGACTCCAGCCCGGCCGTGAGCGCTGTCAGCGGCACGCCGCCGGCGGTGACCTCCGCCACCGAGAAGCCGCGGGTGCCCGTCACTGGTGCCCGCCACTCACGACAGGTCTGGACGAGACGCCGGCGATCCTCGCGCCGTAGCACGGCGCCAGTCGCCGCCGGGTCCACGCCGGCCAGCTCGCAGAGCAGGTCGGCAAGGCGTTCGGGCAGCGGTGGCGTCAGCGCCCGCCGCACAGACCGGGAGCCGAGCCCCTGCACCCGCGCGTCGAGCTCATCCATTGTAGGCCCGGGCAACCAGTCGACGAGCAGGCCCGCCCGAGGGTCGGCCGCGACGGCGTCCTGCCAGTGGCGGCTGACGTCGAGCACGGCGGGGCCCGACAGGCCCTGGTGGGTGCAGAGCAGCGCCCCGGACGCCTGCCGCAGGTGCTTGCCGGTGCTGCTGACGACGGTCAGGCGGACATCGGTGGCGAGCCCGGAGAGGCGCCCGAGGGGGTGTCCTGCGGGGAGGAGCAGCGGGACGAGTGCAGGAAAGATGCGTGGCGTCAGGGGCAGGCCCAGGTCCGCGGCCAGCGACTCGCCGGCGCCATCCGACCCGGTTTTCGGGACGCTGCGTCCCCCCGCTGCGAGGATCACGACGTTTGCCGTGAGATACGGAAGAAGAGAAGGTAGGGCCGGCTGTCCCAGCCCGGCCTTCTGACTGGCCGCGTTCACTGCTCCCGGGCCGATGTGCACGTCGAACCCGTCTCCGGCCGGCACGATGCGACGGACACGTCGCGGGTGGTCGAGGACGACGCCGGCGCGCGTTGCCGCGCGGACCAACGCGTCGAGCACGTCGCGCGCCTTGTCGGAGACCGGGAACAGCTTGCCGGTGTCTTCGCGCTTGAGGGCGACGCCTTCGGCTTCGAAGAACCGCCGCGTCGCGTCGACGTCGAAGGCACGCAGCACGCGACGGATCGCCGCCGGCGTCGATCCGTTGAAGTCGCGCTCGTCGACGGCGTGGTGCGTCACGTTGCAGCGGCCGCCGCCGGCGATGAGGATCTTGGCGCCCAGGCGGCTGGCGCCGTCGAGGGCGACGATGCGGGCGCCGGGCGCCGCGCGCGCCGCCGTCAGGGCGGCCATCAGGCCGGCCGCACCGGCGCCGATCACCGCAATCTCCGCTTTTTGCATCCTTAACAATCTTTTAGCTGCCGCTTAACCACTTCTGCACCCCTGCCATCGTCCAATGATGTCGAGCCCACTGGGAAGGGGCGACCTCGTTGGTAGGGACGCGCCGCCGGCGCGTCCGATCACGGCAGTCAGAAGTTCCAAGGTCGAAGTCAGAAGTCACAAGTCAGAAGGACCGCCTGTCGCGCGCCGGTGCGACAGCGATGGGTGGGACCGGCGACACAAGGGCACTCATATGCAGCAGCAGATCTTCAGGACCGCGGCGCTGGCCGCGTGGGCGAGCGTGGCGGCAGCAGGGATCGCGACGGCGCAGGCACCGGCTCCGGCCGAACCCGCCGCGCAGGGCGCGCCGGCCGCCAAGGGCGATCCGGCCAAGGCCAAGGCGGTCCTCGAGGCCGTCGCCAAGGCGATGGGCGGCGACAAGCTCGCGGCGCTCAAGTCGTTCACGGCCGAAGGCGAGTATCGCCAGGCGCTTGGCGAGCGCGAGATGAGCGGCGGCATCGAGATGGCAGGGCTGATGCCCGACGGCTTCCAGGTGTCGCGGCAGTTCATGCGCCCCGACGGCATGGCGGGTCCGAGCATGGTGCAGACCATCAAGGGCACCGAGGCGTTCCGCGACATGGTGGGTGGTGGCGGCAACATGATGATGCGCTTCGGCGGCCCGGGCGGTCCCGGCGGCGGCCCCGGTGGCCCGGGCGGCGGTCCTGGCGGTCCCGGCAACCGGATGGATCCGTCGGTGATGATCAAGGCCGACCTCTATCGCACGTTGCTCGGCATCCTGCCGACCTCGCCGGTCCTCTCGGCGCTCACCTTCTCGCACATCGCCGAGGCCGAATCGCCCAACGGCGTCGCCGACGTCATCGACATCACGGGTCCGGACAATTTCCGCGCCCGCCTGTTCGTCGAGCAGGCCGAGCACCGGCCGCTGATGCTGTCCTACATGATGCGGCAGCCGCGCATGATGACGCGCCCGGCCAACATGCCGCAGTTCAAGAACGACGAGGAGCGCCGCGCCTACTTCGAGGAGCAGCGCAAGAAGTTCGAGGCGGAACCGCCGCCACCGCTCGTCGAGGCCAACGTCTTCTTCACCGATTTCCGCAAGGTCGATGGCATCACCCTGCCGCACAAGATCACCCGTCAGGTCGAGGGCAAGGTGCAGGAGGAGTGGACCATCGAGAAGTACAAGCTGAACGCGCCGATCAAGCCGGAGCAGTTCCAGAAGAAAGCCAGTAACTGACATGCGCGCCATCCTTCGTACCCTCACGGCGGCCATCCTGGCCGTCGCCGGCCTCGCTGTGCCCGCCGTGGCGCAGGAGCGTCCGGGCACGCTGACCATCACGGTCTACGACACGACCGGCGCGGCGATCGCGGCGGCCAACGTCAACCTGACGAAGCCCGACGGCACGGCGACGCAGCAGCTCGCCGACGAGAAGGGCACCGTGACCTTCCAGGCGCTGGTGCCCGGCAAGTACGCCGTGGTCGCCGAGTTCCCCGGCTTCGATCCGAACGCCGCGGCGGAACTGCAGGTGCGGGCCGGCCGCAACACGAAGCAGGACATCACCCTCGAGATCGCCGGCTTCGTCGAGCAGGTCGAGGTCGAGCAGGACACCGCCGATCGGGCCGTGACCGAGTCGTTCTCGACGGCGCTCAGCTCGTCGCAGATCGAGGCGCTGGCCGACGATCCCGAGGAGATGGCGACGCAGCTCGAACAGCTCGCCGGCCCCGGCGCCCGCATCCGGGTCAACGGCTTCGAAGGCGGCCAGCTGCCGCCCAAGTCGCAGATTCGCGAGATCCGCTTCCGCTTCGACCCGTTTGCGGCCGAGAACCACGACGCCGGCTTCCCGCGCGTCGACATCGTCACGCGGCCGGGCAACGGCCCGATTCGCAACAACATGACGTTCGGCTTCCGCAACAACCAGTGGGATTCACCCAATCCGCTGGCGCGTACGACCGGCGACGGGCAGACGCGCCGCTTCGGCTGGTCGATCGACGGGCCGATCGTCAAGGGCCGCACCGGCTTCTCGCTGAACGTGCGCCGCAACGACGAGTACGACGTGCAGGCGATCTACGCGCAGAACGGCGCCATCAACCAGGTGATCACGCAGCCGACCGAGCGCCTCAATGTCGACTTCAACATCGAGCACGTGCTCACCAAGACGCACACGCTGCGCTTCTCCTTCGACCGCGATACCAACAACGCGCAGAACCTCGGCATCGGCACCTTCGACCTCGAGGAACGCGGCTACAGCCGCGACGGTTTCAGCAATCGCGTCCGCATCTCCGACATCGGCACGTTCCGCAAGAAGTACCTGAACGAGATCCGTGTCCAGTACAACTGGCAGGAACAGCAGTCCTTCTCGGCGAGCGACGCGACGACGGTTCGCGTGCAGGAGTGGCTGACGTCGGGTGGCGCGCAGATTTCGGGTGGCCGCAAGTACTGGGAGCTCGAGGTCGCCGACAACCTCGACATCCCGCTCGGCAAGAAGCACAGCATCCGCACCGGCTTCGAGGTCAGCACCGGCAACTACATCGGTGACGAACTGCGCAATGCCAATGGCACGTTCACGTTCACGTCGCAGGACGCGTTCCTCGCCAACACGCCGAACAACTACACGGTGCGGGTCGGTGATCCGTACGTCGAGTACCGCAACACCGAGATCGGCCTGTTCATCCAGGACGACTACCGCTTCAAGAAGAACCTGCTGCTGTCGTACGGCGTGCGCTACGAAGCGCAGTCGCTGGTCGACGATCAGCTGAACCTGGCGCCGCGCGCCGGCTTCACGTGGTCGCCGTTCAAGAGCAACAAGACGACCGTCCGCGGTGGCGCCGGCATCTTCTACGACTGGTACGAGACCAACACCTACGAGAGCGCGCTTCGCCAGGACGGCTTTCACCAGTACGACCAGATCGTCCGCAACCCGGGCTACCCCGACCCGTACCTGGGCGGCACGATCATCCCGGTGGCCGCGAGCATCGTCCGGATGGCTGACAACCTCGAGATGCCGACCGTGCGTCGGTACTCGTTCGGTGTCGAGCAGACGCTGCTGTCGTGGCTGCGGCTGCGCGCGAACTACTTCAACCAGTACGGCTGGAACCAGTTCCGCGGGGTCAACATCAACCAGCCAATCAACGGCGTGCGTCCTGAGGCGGCGTTCGGCAACATCACGCTGCTCGAGACGACGGCGTCGGCCGAGAGCCAGGGCCTCGACCTGAACCTGAACTTCAACTACCAGCCGCGTCGCCTGTTCGGTGTGTTCGGCTACACGATCGGTGAGCGGCAGAACTACTCCGACTCGGCGCTGTCGCTGCCGGTCAACAGCAACAACCTGGAAGCGGAGTGGGGGCCGGCCTCCGACGACATCCGGCACCGCTTCTTCAGCTTCGTGAGCACCGACCTGAAGTGGGGCCTGCGCCTCGGGCTGAACTACCGCGCGCAGTCGGGTCGTCCGTACAACATCACGAGCGGCCTGGACAGCAACGGCGACGGCGTGATCAACGAGCGTCCGGACGGCTTCGGCCGCAATGCCGGCCGCCTGCCCTGGCAGAGCAACACCGACGTGCGATTCAGCTGGAGCCGCGGCTTCGGCACCCCGCGCGGCGGCACCGGCGGCGGCCCTGGCGGCGGTCCGGTTGTGATCCAGGGGCCTGGCGGCGGTGGCCGCGGCGGCCCGGGCGGCGGTGGTCCCGGCGGTGGTGGTGGCTTCGGCGGCCCGATGAACGGCGGCGACCGGCCCGTGCGTCTCGAGGTCTACCTGCAGACGTTCAACATCTTCAACCAGACCAACTACATCACCTACGGTTCGGTGCTCTCCAACATCAGCAGCTTCGGCGTGCCGACCGCGGCGATGCCGGGCCGGCGCCTCGAGCTCGGGATGCGCATCGGCTTCTGATGTAAGTCTCGGCTGACCCATCTCTCGACGGGCCTCTTCCCCTTCCCTGGTTCGTCGGAGCAGCGGGCGGGTCTGGCGCAAGCCGGATCCGCCCGTCGTTTTTCAGGAGAGCAGGAGTCAGGAGTCAGGAACACCGGTAGGGGCGCCGCTCTGAGGCGCCCGTGACGGGCAGAGGCAGTCGGAAGTCGGCGAGTCGGCAGTCACGAGGCGGCCGAATCGGTAGGGACGGCTCGCCGAAGGAGTCCGGTGACCTCATTGCGCGGCACGTGCGTCGGTCGCGCCCCAGACGCGCGAACGCCACACAGGGCACGGGGCCGTGTGTGGCGGTGACTGCCGACCGGCAGGGACGACTCAGTTGCTCTGTGGGAGCGTCTCGAGGACGATCTCGACCTGCTTGGCGGCGTAGACCTTGCGTTTGACGTAGCGGAACATCACTTCGATCTCGCCATCCTCACCGGGCTCGAGGTCACCGAGGTGATTGCTCTCGGATGCCGCGATCAGCGCGCCCTTCTCGTCGTACAGCGCGACGGCGATGCCGAAGTCCAGCGATTTGGTGCCGGTGTTCTTGACCTTGAGGAACGCCTGCGGGCCCTTGCCGGTCTTGAAGGGGTTGAACTTCATGCCGCCTTCGACCGAGAACCGCAGCGATTCGATCTCGATACCCTCCACCACGAGCTTGACGGGGACGTTCTCGCCGGCGTCGAAGCGCACCCTCTTGGCGGCCGAATCAGCATGAGCGGCAGGACCGGCCAGAAGGATGGCTGTGGTGACGAGTAGAGCGCGGGCAATCGCTCGCGCGTGGGGAATGACGTACGTGGACATGATGAAGAAGGTACTGCTATTGGCAGGCTCGATCCCGCCGCTCGATCGATTTAACGCAAACGTCGTGCAGGGCGAACAGGTCGGCGCGCGGGGCAGCGCAAGGCCGGGTACGGTGTGTCGGGTACTTGGTCCGGAGGCCGGAAGGCAGGGCAGCAGGCGCTCATCGAACTGATGAGTTGCGTCGCAGCAGACGGGGCGATCGCACGGGATCTGAAGCTCGACGCCTACGGCTTGGGTGTGGCCGCCGAGCGCTGCGGAACCGGCCGACAAGTCGGCCGGCTACGAACTCATTCTCTGCTGAGTTTCAGCGCGGGCGCCATTGCCACTGCCGACCTGCCGACTGCGACCCGCCGACTGCCGACTGCCGACTGCCGCTGAGTAAGATGTGCCCATGCTCGACCCGATCGCGCGCTTCCAGGACGTGATGGCGCGGGCCGCCGCCAACCCGCCGTTCGACCCGATCGCTCTCTCCCTCGCCACCAGCACACCCGACGGGCTTCCGTCGTGCCGGGTCGTGCTGCTGCACGAGGTGGACGAGCGAGGCTTCGTGTTCCACACCAACTACGGCGGCCGCAAGGCGAAGGACCTCGAGGCCAATCCGCACGCGGCGCTCTGTGCCTACTGGCCGTGGATCGACGAACAGGTTCGCGTCGAGGGGACCGTCGCGCGGGTGTCGGCCAGTGAGTCCGACCGGTACTTCGCCGTCCGCCCGCGTGGCAGCCAGATCGGCGCCTGGGCCTCACTGCAGAGCCAGCCGCTCGAGTCGCGGGAGGTGCTTCTGGCCCGCGTCAAGGAGTTCGAGGCGAAGTTCGAGGGCGGCGACGTGCCGCGACCGGACAATTGGGGTGGCTATCGGCTGACGCCGCTCCGCATCGAGTTCTGGAAAGCCGGCGAGTTCCGCCTGCACGACCGCGAAGTGTTCGAGCGCGTCGGCGAGGCGTGGTCGGCCGCTCAGCGGCTGTTTCCGTAGCGGCCATGGTCGCCGGCCAATTGGCCGGCGCCGTTCGTCCCGGGCGCCTCTGAGAGGCGCCGCTACCGTCGGGGCGACGAGCGAGGTACGACGGAACGGGGGTGTGGGAAGGCGACTCCCGACCGGCCGACTCCTTACTGCCGACCGTCCGGCCGAGCGGACGCGCCGGCGGCGCGTCCCTACCGAGTTTGGTGAAACGCCTCGTACTGGTCGGTCGCAACGAAATCGACCTTCGCCGCGCGGGCGGCGCGCCAGCGGGCCTGCGCCGCCTCGACACTGCCGAAGTTGTAGCCCTTGAACCAGCCCTGCGTCTCGGTGTCGCTGGCAGGATGTCCGTTGAGCGTGTAGAAGCGGACCCAGAGCCCCTGCCCATGCGCGCGGCCGACCAGCGCCTCGAGACGAGTCTGGTCGGCGGCGTCCCAGGCGCCGGCATTCGGCTGGCCGCCCTTCTCGACCACGTGCCAGGGGAAGTTCGCCCAGCGCCGGTAGTTTGTGGCGCGGTGGGGCAGCAGGGCGTCGACAGGGGCACCGGCGAGGGCCACTGCGCGGGCCTGTGCCGTGTCCCCCGGCTGCGGCGGCGCCTCGTAGGCGCCGAAGAGGCGGAGACGCGCGCCGACCTTCAGCGCGTCATGGAAGTCGGCTTGCTGACTGGGATGTGAGCCGGTCAGCACGAGCATCGGGCCCAGGGTCAGTGGCTCGACGCGGTCGGGCGTCGACGTACGTGGCGCACTCGTGAGCCACGCGGCGTGCCGCTCCAGTACCGCCGCGATGGCGGCGTGGTGCGCGGGTTCGTTCGTCTTGAGGTCCAGGTTCAGGACGACCAGCGGCCAGCGGTCGCGGTGATTCTCGGCCAGTGCCTTCTCCATCACCGGCGTGAGGCGCGTGAAGAAGTACTGCTCGAAGGTCGGCGCGTCGGCCACCTTGTCGGTGTCGTGCCCGACCACGGAGTCACCACCGCCGCGGCCGTCGGCCCGCCAGATCAGGTCCTGCTCGATCGCGACCGGCACCCCGGTGGCGAGCGCCCGATCGACCCGATCCTCGTACTTGCCGTCGTACGGGTAGGCATTGTGGGCGTCGAGCAGCACCCGCGCGCCGGGGCCATATCCCGACGGCGATTGAGCCGACAGCACCAGTCCGCCGGCGAGCAGACACGTCGCGGCGATCGAGGCGAGGAGACGCATCGGGCGAGTCTACTGGAACGACGAATCAACGCCGGCCTTCGTCATTCGGCCGTCGGCCTTCGCACGGGTGTAGCCGTCGACCTCTGGACCGGTGTAGCCGTCGGACTTGTCCGACGGTCAGTGGCGACCGTCGGCCGGACAAAGGCCGGAAGCCAACGCCCTTTGGTGGCGCGTCGAGCTCAAGCTCGACGCCTACGACTGGTCGTCATCGGTGGTAGGGACGGCCGTCCCGGCCGTCCGACAGCACGTCCGTGTACGCGGTGTCATCGACGCGACGGACCGCTCGGAGAGCGGTCCCTACCTCACCCGACTGCATTTCTTCCGACTGAAGCCGATTGCCCCGGGTGACATGGCTTCTCCCGCCGCCGCTCCCGTCGCCGTCCAGGAACCGCCCATCAACCGCCTGTTCCGCCTCATGGTGCAGACCGGGGCGTCGGACCTGCATCTGAGCGTCAGCGTGCCGCCGATGGTGCGCA
>DATJTM010000541.1:0-2884 GCA_035503395.1 Luteitalea sp. | reverse complement strand
GATCACCAGCACGGGCGACCCGCGGCAGGTGCAGCTCGGCGTCCGCCTGATGTTCTAGGAGCTGGCGCACACCCTTCCAGGTAGGGCCCGTTGCCAAGCAGCCGGCCCTACCTGCGGGGAGGTCTCACAACCAGCCGTAGCGACGGAACTTGATGAAGAGCACGACGTCGACGACCGCCATCGTCAGCAGCGTGAGCGGGTAGCCGCCGACCCACTTGAGTTCGGGCATGTGCTGGAAGTTCATGCCGTAGATGCCGGCGAGGAGGGTGGGCACCGTGATCAGCGCCCCGTACGCCGCCAGCCGCTTGGTCACCTGGTTGTCGGCGATGCCGACCAGCGCCAGGCTGACCGAGATGCCCGTCTGCAGCATCTCGCGCTGCGCATCGATGGCGGAGTTGATGCGCACCAGGTGGTCGAAGACGTCTCGGAAGTATTCCTGTGCGCCGAGGCACACCGATGGCACGCGCCCGCCGAACAACTTGGCGGTGGCTTCCATCAGCGACGACACCGCGTGCTTGAGCACCATCAGCCGGTACTTCAGGTCGTAGAAGGCCTCGATGTTCTTGGCGCTCGGTTCACTGCGGAAGATCTCGGTCTCGAGACGTTCGAGATCGGCTTCCAGTTTGGCCAGGACGGGGAAGTAGCGGTCGACGACCGTGTCCATGATCGCGTAGAGCACGAAGCCCGACCCGCGCGACAGGTTCTCGGGCTCGGCCTCGGCGCGGGCCCGCACGTTCTGGAACCCATACGGCGTCTTGCGGCGTACCGACAGCACGTAGTTGCGGCCCAGGAACACTGCCACCTCGCCGACGACGAAGTCGCCGTCGGGGTTGGCCGGATCGATGTCGACCGTGTGGAGCACGGTGAACATGCTCGATCCGTATTCCTCGATCTTCGGCCGCTGATGCCCCTTCCGCGCGTCCTCCACGGCGAGTTCATGCAGGCCGAACTCTTCGGCCATCTGCGCCAGCTCGGCATCGTCGGGTTCGAACATCGCGACCCACACGAAGCAATCGGGACGCACGACGTACTCCGAGATCGCCTCGACGCTGATGTCGGCTAACTTGGTGCCATTCTGGTACGCGACGCAGTTGATCAGCATGGGCCGGTCGGGATCAGGAGCCTGACAGGGTTCGTGTCGGTCGATGCCAGGGCACGCGGCCCTGCGCCGTGTTCGACAACGTGCGACTCGGATTGAACAACATGCGCAGCGACGCGCGCCACACGCGATTGCGCGTCTTGCCCTCGACCCAGCGCACGAAGTAGCGGTCGAGCGCATCCTCGGCGACGACGAAGCCGAGGGCACCAACGGGCGTCACCACGTGGTCGACCCACCCTGTGGTGTTCGGCCGCAGGCCGACGTTGCCGATGCTGGCTTCGCTGAACGGGCCGAACTCGAACTGCAGGCTGTAGCCGGCGGCCCAGGCCAGCGCCCGCCCGCGGCTGGCCCAGTACTCGGTCGACCAGCCGAGATCGGGATCGTGCGCGCCGTCCTCGTGGTCCAGCCAGATGAAGCCGGAGGCGGCGCCGTGGATCGGATGACCGATGTAGTTGATCGCCCAGTGGTCGCCGTCTTCCCACGTCTTCGGCGTCCGCACCGAGCGGAAGTAGTCGCGCAGGAAGGGGCCTGAGAGCTCGACACGCGTCTTGCGCTGGAACGCGACGCGGGTGCCGTGCTCGATCAGGAGCAGACGCAGCGAGTCCTCGACGGCGCCTTTCCACGTCGACTTGATGGGCGGGATGTCGCTGGCATCCTCGAGCTCGTCGATCTCGACGATGCGCTCGGGTTCCGGCGGTTGCGCCGCTGCCGGCGCGGCCGACGACAGGCTCACGGCCAGGCAGAACCCGGCGACCATGGCACGAACGTTCACCGTCGGATTGTACCGGCAGGGACCGCGCGGTTGACCGCCGCGCGCCACCGACGGCAGACTGCGCCGCATGAGGACGTCACGCGTGATGTGGGCGGCGTTGCTGCTCGCCGTGAGTACGGCCGTAGGGGTGACGGCGCTGCAGCCGGACACGCGCCCGAACATCATCTTCGTGCTGGCCGACGACCTCGGGCCCGGTGACGTCGGCGTCTACGGCGGCAGGCTCGTCCCGACGCCACGCCTCGATGCCCTGGCCGCGCAAGGCACGCGCTTCACGCAGTACTACTCGGCGTCGCCGATTTGCTCGCCATCGCGGGCCGGACTCATCACCGGACAGCGGCCCGCCCGCTGGCGCATCACGAGCTACCTGCAGACGCGAAAGGGCAATGCCGGCGCCGGCATGGCCGACTACCTGGACCCGCGTGCGCCGTCGCTGCCGCGCGCGCTCAAGTCAGCCGGCTACGCCACCGCGCATGTCGGCAAGTGGCATCTCGGCGGCGGCCGTGACGTCGTCGACGCGCCGAAGTTCGCTGCGTATGGCTACGACGAGGGCATCGGCACGTACGAGAGCCCGGAGCCGCATCCCGAGATCACGGCGACGCGCTGGATCTGGTCGGAGCAGGATCCGGTGAAGCGCTGGGATCGGTCGGCATTCTTTGTCGATCGCGCGCTCGACTTCCTCGATCGTCATCGCGGCACGCCCACCTTCGTGAATCTCTGGCTCGACGATCCACACACGCCGTGGATCGGCAACACGGAGTCCGATCGCAAGGACACCCCGCAGAACCTGAAGCCGGTGCTGGCCGAGATGGATCGCCAGATCGGCCGGCTGCTCGACGGCTTGCGTTCACGCGGGCTCGACAAGAACACGGTCGTGATCTTCGCGAGCGACAACGGCGCCCTGCCGACGTTCGACGGGGCCCGGTCGGCGCCGTATCGCGGTCACAAGTTGTCGTTGTACGAGGGCGGGATCCGCGTGCCGTTCATCGTGCGCTGGCCGGGCAAGGTGCCGGCCG
>DATJTM010000540.1:0-4394 GCA_035503395.1 Luteitalea sp. | reverse complement strand
AGGGTGCGGTGGAGGAAGCGTTGGCGGAGCCAGAGGACGTCGATGGGCAGCACTGAGGGAAACCAGCCACTCGTGGGAGGGCACCGTGGCTCGAAATGAACGCTTCCTGGTGGGGCTCGACGTCGGCACCACGAAGGTGGCGGCGATCGTCGGCGAGGTCAACGACGATGGCGGTGTCGAGATCATCGGCATCGGCACCGCTGACGCCAAGGGGATCCGGCGTGGCGCCGTCGTCAACCTCGAAGAGGCCGTCGACTCGATCAAGAAAGCGATCGAGGAGGCCGAGCTCACCGCCGGCATCGAGATCGACTCGATCTACCTGACGCTGTCGGGCGCCCACATCAAGGGCTTCAACAGCCGTGGTGTCGTGGCGGTGTCGGGCAAGACGCGGGAGATCACCCGCGAGGACGTCCGCCGGGCGCTCGATGCCGCGAAGGCATTCGCGTTGCCGACCGGCCGCGACATCCTGCACGTGCTGCCGCAGGACTTCGCCGTCGACGACGAGGAAGGCATCGCCGACCCGGTCGGCATGACCGGATCGCGGCTCGACGTGAACGTCCACATCGTCACCGGCGGCGCGGCGTCGATGCAGAACCTCGTGGCGTGCGTGAATCGGGCCGGGGTCGCCGTCGTCGACACCGTGCTCGAGCAGATCGCCGCGGCTGAAGCGGTGCTGACGCCCGATGAGCGTGAGCTCGGCGTGGCGCTCGTCGACATCGGCGGCGGCACCACCGACTTCGCGATCTTCGAGCGCGGCAGCCTGTGGCACACCGGCGTCGTGGCGATCGGCGGCGACCACTTCACCAACGACATCGCGGTCGGCCTGCGGACGCCGGTGCCGGATGCCGAGAAGCTGAAGCGCCGCTGCGGCTGCGCGCTCAACTCGATGGTCGGCGAGGACGAGACGATGGAGGTGGCCAGCGTGGGTGGCCGCCGGCCGCGCGTGATGTCGCGGCGCATCCTCTCGCAGATCCTGCAGCCGCGAGCCGAGCAGGTGTTCCACATGCTGTGGGACGAAATCGACAAGGCCGGCTGCAGCAACTCGTTGCACTCCGGCATCGTGCTGACCGGTGGCGGCGCCTGCCTCGACGGCATGGCGGAAATCGCCGAGCAGATCTTCGACCTGCCCGTACGCCGTGGCGTGCCGGCCGGTGCCAGCGGGCTGGGCGATCAGGCCAGCAGCCCCATCTACGCAACAGCGGTCGGCGCCGTCATGTACGCCAACCGTAACCGGAAGCCCGTGACCAAGCAGACGCCCAGCAATCTGGTGGGCCGGATTGCCGAGGCATGCGGGGCGATGTTCAGGGACTTCTTCATCGGGCGGTAAGGCACGTGAGCGGCGGGCAAGGGGACGGGGGACGCATGCAGATCAACGACATGGACGGCAGCAACCGGCGGCGCGGCACTCTGAGCGACGAACAGGCCTTGCGGCTGACACTCGACACGGAAATCCGGGCGGGTGCCCGCATCAAGGTCGTCGGCGTCGGCGGCGGTGGTAGCAACGCCGTCAACCGCATGGTGCGTTCCGGCCTGACCGGGGTCGAGTTCGTGGTGGCCAACACGGACCTCCAGGCCCTGCAGCAGAGCCCGGCGTCGACCAAGATCCAGATTGGCGGCAAGCTGACCAAGGGGCTGGGCGCCGGTGCCGACCCGAACGTCGGACGCAACGCCGCTCTCGAGGACACCGACAAGCTGATCGAGGTGCTCGACGGCGCCGACATGGTGTTCGTGACGACCGGCCTCGGTGGCGGCACCGGGACCGGTGCCGCGCCGGTGATCGCGAGCCTGGCCACGGAGCTCGGCGCGCTCACCATCGCCGTGGTGACCAAGCCGTTCAAGTTCGAGGGCAAGCGCCGCGCCGGACAGGCCGAACGCGGGCTCGCGGAACTGCGCGACTGCGTCGATACCGTGATCACGATCCCGAACGAGCGGCTGCTCGCGACGATCGATCGCCGCACGCCCCTGCCGGAAGCGTTCGCCGCCGCGGACGACATCCTGCGTCAGGCCATCCAGGGCATCTCGGACCTGATCCTGGTCCCGGGCCTGATCAACCTCGACTTCGCCGACGTCAAGACGATCATGTCGGGCATGGGCCTCGCGATCATGGGCACCGGCGTCGCCGAGGGTGAGGATCGTGCGATGGAAGCCGCCAACCGGGCGATCTCGAGCCCGCTGCTCGAGGACGCGTCGGTGCGTGGCGCCCGCGGCGTGATCATCAACGTGACCGGCGGCACCGACATCTCGCTGCTCGAAGTGAGCGAGGCGTCGAGCATCATCCAGGAAGCCGCCCACGAAGATGCCAACATCATCTTCGGCGCCGTCGTCGATCCGACGATGGCCGGGACGATCAAGATCACGGTGATCGCGACGGGCTTCGACAAGCCGGAGATGGCGCAGCGTGGCGCCCCGAGCCGGACGCCCGTCGAGCTCAACCACTACCAGACGCAGGCCGTGTGGCAGGAGCCCGTGGTGGCGGCCGAGCCGGCTGCCGTCAACTCCGGCCGGGTGGCGATTGGCCGCCGCCCGGTGGTCGAGCTGCCGTCGACGTCGCTGTCGCCGTTTTCGCTCGACGAGCAGCACCTGGCGACGGGCACCGACGACACCTCGCCGCTCGACGTGCCGGCGTTCCTGCGCGGACCCGGCCACAAGTAGAACGACGAACGAACGAATCCAACTTGAGGTAGGGCCCGTTGTCCACAACGCGGCCCTCACCTGAGGTCGAGCTGACCACCCGGCAGAGATGTGCGCGGATGCCGGCCTGGCCAGCATGCTAGAGTGAAAAGTTCCCCGTCCGTGCCGGGCCGACGCTGTCGGTCCGGCCGGTGCCGGGTGCTCCACATGAAAGCGCAGGACCTCCGCGATCGAGCTCGGGCGACCCTGGCCCGTGAAGTCGGCGTGCTCGCCAAGAGGCACGGCGACCGCCTGCGCGTCGCGCTGGCGTTTCCGAACACCTACCACATCGGGATGTCCAACCTAGGCTTCCAGACCGTCTACCGTCTCTTCAACGAGATGGAGGACGTGGTGTGTGAGCGGGTGTTCCTGCCGCCGCGTCAGGAACTCCAGGACCAGCGGGCCGCCGGCCTGAAGCTGCTCACCCTCGAATCGCAGACGCCGGTCAAGGATTTCGACGTCTTCGCCCTGTCGGTCTCGTTCGAGTGGGATTACCCGAACGTCCTGACGCTGCTGCGCCTGGCCGGCATGCCGATCCTCGCCGAGGAGCGACAGGCGGGCCGCGATCCGCTCGTCGTGCTCGGCGGCGCGGTCACGTTCGTCAACCCGGAACCGCTGGCGCCGTTTGCCGACGTGATTGCGGCCGGCGAAGGCGAGATGCTGGTGCCGA
This sequence comes from Luteitalea sp., assembly GCA_035503395.1. Lineage (GTDB taxonomy): Bacteria > Acidobacteriota > Vicinamibacteria > Vicinamibacterales > Vicinamibacteraceae > Luteitalea. The sequence continues at coordinate 1,054 of DATJTM010000540.1, read as the reverse complement.
CGCTGGTGCAGCGGATTCGCGAGGCCACCGGCCGTGCGTCGCTGCTGCACGCCCTGAGCGGCGACCGCGGCTTCTACGTGCCGTCGGCGTGGACACCGACGTATGCCGCCGATGGATCGCTGGCCGGCATGCACGGCGACGCGGCGCGCGGTGCACTGGCGCCGGTGCGCAAGGCCGCGGTGAAGGGCACCGAACTGCTGGACCCGCCGCACACGCAGATCTTCACGCCCGACACGGAGTTCGGGTCGCGCTTCCTGATCGAGGTCGTGCGCGGCTGCGCGAACCTCTGCCGATTCTGCTGGGCGGGCTACAACTACCTGCCGGTGCGGGCGTTCGACACGCAGCGCATCCTGTCGCTGGCCGAGAAGGCACGCGCGCACTCGAATCGCGTCGGCCTGGTCTCGATTGCCCTGTGCGATCACCCCGACATCGAGCACATCCTCGAGCGGATGGCCGGCATGGGCTATTCGATCAGCCCGGCCTCCCTGCGGCTCGACGACCTCAACGAGCGGATCGTGCGACGTCTCGTCGAGAGCGGTGAGCGCGGCGTGACGATCGCACCCGAAGCCGGCTCGGACCGTCTCCGTCGGGTCATCAACAAGACGTTCACCAACGAGGAGATCCTCGACAAGGCGCAGCTGCTGTTCTCGAACGGTGTCGAGAACCTGAAGCTGTACTTCATGATCGGCCTGCCGACTGAAACCGACGATGATCTCGTGGCGATGCGGGATCTGACGAGCCAGCTGCGCGGCATCATGCTGCACCATGGCCGCACCCGCGGCCGCGTCGGCCGCATCGTGGCCAGCGTCAACCCGCTGATTCCGAAGCCGGGCACCGCCTATCAATGGCTGCCGATGGAAGACCCGGCGATCACCGATCGCAAGGCGAAGCGCCTGAAGAAGCTGGTGGCCGATCTCGACAACGTGTACTTCACGGTGAAGTCGGAGCGGCACTCGTATTACCAGGCGCTGATGTCGCTCGGCGATCGCCGCGTGGCCCCGGTGATCGACATGGTCGAGCGCAACGGCGGCAACTGGCGCTCGGCCGTCGAGGC
>DATJTM010000539.1:0-6835 GCA_035503395.1 Luteitalea sp. | reverse complement strand
GCGACGAGGTGACGGCGGTGACGACCGACGTCGACCCATATTCGCGCTGGACGACCGGTGGTCCGCAGCAGGAGGGCCAGGGCCTGGTCGTCGACCTCCGCGCGCCGGTCGCGGCGACGGCGCTGGAACTCGGGCTCGGCGCGTACGCGGTCGACTATCCCGAACGTCTCGTCGTCGAAGCCCGGGTCGGCGACAGCTGGCAGGTCGTTCACGACGGCCGGACGACGGCGGCGGCGCTCCGGGCGACCGTGGCGATGCCGACCGATCCACGCATCGTCGTCCCGCTTCTGCCGTCGCGTGCCTCGACCTTCCGGATCACGACGAGGGCGGGCAATCCCAAGTACCACTGGTCGGTGAGCTCGCTGGTGCTCGTCGAGGCACCGAGCGGCGATCGCCATTAGCGTCGCTTCTGATTAAATAATCGAAGACGCTTGTTGCCGGTCGGTGCTGCGACACCCCTTCGCATTCGTTGCATGACTTAAACGCATAGTTCGGGGCGTCGTCATACACTGCTTGCACGTATCGCCGCCCGTCGGGTTCGTGTCCCCGGCGGAGTCCCCGGCGAGCGAGGGTGCCCCATGGACAATTCGCAGTCGCCCCGGCGGCCGCAACGCGGCCTGTACGACCCGTCTTTCGAACACGATGCCTGTGGCGTCGGGTTCCTCGCGCATCTGCGCGGACTCGCCTCGCACGACCTGGTCGATCGCGGCCTGCGCGCCCTCGAGCGCATGGAGCACCGCGGCGCGACTGGCGCCGAGTCCAACACCGGTGACGGCGCCGGCATCCTCATCCAGATTCCGCACACGCTGTTCGAGCGTGAGTGTGCCCTCGGTCGCATCCTCGATCCCGAGAATGGCAAGCCACTCGCCTCGCTGCCGGCGGCCGGTCAGTACGCGGTTGGCCTCGTGTTCAGCTCGCCCGATCCACAGGCGGCAGCGCTCGCCAAGTTGATCTTCGCGATGGTGGTCCGCCAGGAGGGGCAGGTGCTCCTCGGCTGGCGTCGCGTGCCGACCGACAATCGCAGCCTCGGACAGACGGCGCGATCGGTCGAGCCGGTCATGGACCACGTGTTCCTCGCCCCTGGCCCCGACACGACGGATGCCGCGGCGTTCGAGCGCAAGCTGTACGTCATCCGGAAGCGCTTCCAGACGACGATCCGCACCAGCGGCATCGACGACACGAAGTACTTCCACGTCCCGAGCCTGTCGTCGCGCACGCTGACCTACAAGGGCATGCTCACGCCGCCACAGGTGCGTGAGTACTTCCCCGATCTCGAGGACAAGAACACCGAGAGCGCGCTGGCCCTGTTCCATTCGCGCTTCAGCACCAACACGTTCCCGAGCTGGGAACTCGCCCACCCGTACCACATGGTGGCGCACAACGGCGAGATCAACACGCTGCGCGGCAACATCAACTGGATGCGCGCCCGTGAGGCGATGCTCGCCTCGCCGCTGTTCGGCGACGACCTGAAGAAGGTGCTGCCGATCGTCCGCGAGGGGCTGAGCGACTCGGCGTGTCTCGACAGCGTGCTGGAACTGCTCGTGCAGTCGGGGCGCTCGCTGCCGCACGCGGTGATGATGCTCGTGCCGGAAGCGTGGGAGCACCACGACACGATGAGTGCCGAGAAGAAGGCGTTCTACGCCTATCACTCGTGCCTCGTCGAGCCGTGGGACGGCCCGGCGTGCGTGACCTTCACCGACGGCGTGCAGGTCGGCGCGGTGCTCGATCGTAACGGCCTGCGTCCGGCCCGCTACTGGGTCACCGCCGACGACTACGTGATCCTCGCGTCTGAAGTCGGCGTGCTCGACGTGCCGCCCAGTCAGGTGATCGAGAAGGGCCGCCTGCAGCCCGGCAAGATGTTCCTCGTCAACCTCGCGGAGCAGCGCATCGTCTCCGACGAGGAGATCAAACACCAGATCGCGACCGAGAAGCCGTATCAGGATTGGGTGAGCCAGCACCTGGTGCCGCTCGAGGCGCTGCAGCCGGCCGAGACCCCGGCGTCGCCGACCGCCGAGGAACTGCGCACGCTGCAGCACGCGTTCGGCTACACGCAGGAAGACCTCAAGGTCCTGATGGCGCCGATGGCGCTCAAGGGCGAGGAGCCGCTCGGATCGATGGGCAACGACGCGGCGCTCGCCGTGTTGAGTCGTCGGTCGCGGCCGCTGCCCGACTACTTCCAGCAGTTGTTCGCGCAGGTCACCAACCCGCCGCTCGACGCCATCCGCGAGAAGCTGGTGACGTCGGTCGGCACCGCGATCGGTCCGGAGCGCAACCTGCTCGATCCGCAGCCAGAGAGCTGCCGGATGGTGTTGTGCGAGACCCCGTTCCTTGACAACGCGCAGATGGCGCGCTTCAAGGCGCTGCAGCGGTACGACCGCGGTGGCCGCCTGCTTGCCTCGTCGCAGTGGCGCGACGACCAGCCGTTCTACGTGACCGTGCTGGACATGATGTTCCCGGCGGCCGAGGGCCCGATTGGCCTCGAGCCGGCGCTCAAGGCGATGTTTGCCAAGGCCGACACCGCCATCGCCAACGGCGCCAAGGTCCTGGTGCTGTCGGACCGTGCGGTGAGCCAGGATCAGTGTCCGATTCCGGCCCTGCTCGCCGTCGCGGGCCTCCAGAATCACCTCGTGCGCGAGCGGACTCGCACGCGCGTGACGCTGATCGTCGAGACGGCGGAAGCCCGCGAGGTCCATCACTTCGCGACGCTGATTGGCTACGGCGCGAGCGCCATCAATCCGTGGCTGGCGCTCGAGTCGCTGACGCAGCTGAAGGAGCTCGGCCTGGCCGAGCCGACCGTCGCCGACGCGTATCTCCAGGAGAAGTACCTCAAGGCGGTCGAGAAGGGCGTCGTCAAGGTGATGTCCAAGATGGGCATCAGCACGGTGGCGAGCTATCGCGGTGCGCAGATCTTCGAGGCGGTCGGCCTCGCCAAGGATCTGATCTCGCGCTACTTCACCAACACCCCCTCGCGCATCGGCGGCATCGGCATCAGCGAGATCGCCCGTGAAGCACTGAGCAACCACGCGCGCGCCTACGCACCGGTGCCGCAGGCCGAACGTGAGCTGCTGCCGGGCGGCCAGTACCAGTGGCGCCGCGACGGCGAACTGCACCTGTTCAACCCGGACACGGTGTTCAAGCTGCAGCATGCGACGCGCAGCAAGCGGTACGACATCTTCAAGCAGTACACGCAGTCGGTCGACGACCAGGGGCGTGAACAAGCGACGTTGCGCGGGCTGTTCGCGTTGCGCACCGGCACGCGTCCGGCGGTGCCGCTCGAGGAAGTCGAGCCGGTCGAGTCGATCGTCAAGCGGTTCGCCAGTGGCGCCATGAGCTTCGGCTCGATCAGCGCCGAGGCGCACGAGACGCTCGCGATCGCGATGAACCGTCTCGGCGGACGCAGCAACTCGGGTGAAGGCGGCGAGGACCCGCACCGCTTCACGCCCGACGCCAACGGCGATTGGCGTCGCAGCGCCATCAAGCAGGTGGCCTCGGGCCGCTTCGGCGTGACCAGCCACTACCTGGTGAACGCCGACGAACTGCAGATCAAGATGGCGCAGGGCGCCAAGCCCGGCGAGGGCGGCCAGCTGCCCGGCAACAAGGTGTACCCGTGGATCGCGAAGGTGCGGCACTCGACGCCCGGCGTCGGGTTGATCAGCCCGCCACCGCATCACGACATCTACTCGATCGAGGACCTCGCGCAGCTGATCTACGACCTGCGCAACTCGAATCCGCGGGCCCGCATCAGCGTCAAGCTGGTGTCGGAGGTCGGCGTCGGCACGGTTGCGGCGGGTGTCGCCAAGGCCAAGAGCGACGTCATCCTGATCAGCGGCCACGACGGCGGCACCGGTGCGAGCCCGCTGACCTCACTCAAGCACGCCGGCGTGCCGTGGGAACTCGGTCTGGCCGAGACGCAGCAGACGCTGGTGGCCAACCGCCTGCGCGATCGCGTCGTGGTGCAGGTCGACGGGCAGATGAAGACGGGCCGCGACGTCGTCGTCGGCGCACTGCTCGGGGCCGAGGAATTCGGCTTCGCCACCGCGCCGCTCGTCGTCATGGGCTGCGTGATGATGCGCGTGTGTCATCTCGACACCTGCCCGGTCGGCATCGCCACCCAGAACCCGACGCTGCGCGCCAAGTTCACGGGGCAGGCCGATCACATCGTCAACTTCTTCCATTTCGTGGCGGAGGAAGTGCGCGAGCTGATGGCGCAGCTCGGCTTCCGGACCATCCAGGAGATGGTCGGTCGGGCTGACCTGCTCGACGTGCAGCCGGCGGTCGACCACTGGAAGGCGCGCGGTCTCGACTTCGCGAAGATCCTCGACACCACGCACGTCTTCGGGGCCGAAGGCGCGACGCCGCCGGTGTTGCACCGCACGGTGTCGCAGCAGGTCGATCTCGGACGCGTGCTCGATGCCGAACTGATTGCGCTGTGTGAACCGGCGCTGGCGCGGCGCGAGAAGGTGGCGCTGACGCTGCCGATCACCAACGTCAACCGGTCGGTCGGCACCATGCTGGGCAGCGAGGTCAGTCGGCTGCACGGCGGCCAGGGTCTGGCGCACGACACCATCGATCTGTCGTTCGAGGGATCGGCGGGACAGAGCTTCGGCGCCTTCCTGCCGGCCGGCATCACGCTCCGCCTGGAGGGCGATGCCAACGACTACGTCGGCAAGGGCCTCTCCGGTGGTCGCGTGATCGTCCGTCCGCCGGCCGATGCGCCGTTCGCGGCGGAGGCCAATGTCATCGCCGGCAACGTCGCCCTCTACGGCGCGACCAGCGGTGAGGCGTTCATCCGTGGTGTCGTCGGCGAGCGCTTCGCCGTCCGCAACAGCGGCGCGGTCGCGGTGGTCGAAGGTGTCGGTGACCACGGCTGCGAATACATGACGGGCGGGCGCGTCGCCGTGCTCGGCCGCACGGGCCGAAACTTCGCCGCCGGCATGAGCGGTGGTGTCGCGTACGTGTTCGACGAGCAGGGCGACTTCTCGCAGCGATGCAACCGCGAGATGGTGCTGCTCGAGGAACTCGACACCGAGGACGAGCGCTTCGTGCTGGAGCTGATGGAGCGGCATCGTGCCGTGACCGGCAGCCCGCTGGCGGCTCGACTCATCGAACAGTGGACGTCGGCGTCCGCACGCTTCGTGCGCGTCATGCCGACCGAGTACAAGAAGGCGCTCGAGGCGCAGCGCGCCGAGCTGCAGGGAGTGGCGGTCTGATGGGGAAGCCAACTGGATTTCTCGAACTCACGCGACAAACGCCAACCCGTCGTCCGGTGGACGAGCGGGTGCGCGACTGGGAAGAGGTCTATCAGCCGTTCCCGGTGGAGTCGCTGCGTGGTCAGGCCGGCCGCTGCATGGACTGCGGCATTCCGTTCTGTCACCAGGGCTGCCCGCTCGGCAACCTGATTCCTGACTGGAACGACCTGATCTACCGCGATCGGTGGAAGGAGGCGGCGGCGCGCCTGCACGCCACCAACAACTTCCCCGAGTTCACCGGCCGACTCTGCCCGGCGCCGTGCGAGGCCGCCTGCGTCCTCGGCATCAACGATCTGCCGGTGACGATCAAGCAGGTCGAGGTTTCAATCATCGACCACGCGTTCGAACAGGGCTGGGTGATCCCGGAGCCCGCGGTGACGCGCACCGGTCGCAAGGTGGCGGTCATTGGCTCGGGGCCGGCCGGCCTCGCGGCCGCGCAGCAGCTCGCCCGACAGGGCCACGACGTCGTGCTCTTCGAGCGCGCCGATCGCATTGGCGGGCTCCTGCGCTACGGCATTCCCGACTTCAAGATGCACCGCCGCCTGCTCGATCGCCGACTCGAGCAGATGTCGGCCGAAGGCGTCGAGTTCCGCACCAGCGCCGACGTCGGCGGCGAGATCTCCGGTGCGCAGCTGCGCGCCGAGTTCGACGCCGTCTGCCTCGCCGTAGGTGCGACACAGGCTCGTCCCCTGACGGTGCCGGGTTCCGACCTGCAGGGCGTGCATCTCGCGATGACGTACCTCGAGCGTCAGAACCGCGTCGTCGCCGGCGATGACCTGGTGTACGACCCGCTGCTCGACGCCAAGGGCAAGCGCGTGATCATCCTCGGCGGCGGTGATACCGGCGCCGACTGCCTCGGCACCGCGCATCGTCAGGAGGCGGCCAGCGTCAAGCAGTTCGAGATCGCGCCGCGTCCGCCCGACAGCCGCAGCGCCGGTGATCCGTGGCCGCAGTGGCCGAACATCTACCGCGTCTCGGCCGCGCACGAGGAAGGCGGCGTCCGCGATTACTCGATCATGACGACGAAGCTGGAGGGCGAGAATGGCGTCCTCAAGCGTCTGCACGGCGTGCGAGTCGAGATGGTGCAGAAGGACGGTCGCCTCACGTTCGAGCCGGTCCCCGGCAGCGAGTTCGTCGAGGAGTGTGATCTCCTGTTGTTGGCGATGGGCTTCACGGGCCCCGAGCCGCTGCCGATCTTCCAGCAGCTCGGTGTCGAGTGCGACGCTGCAGGTCGCGTGAAGGCGGACCCGGTCACGCGTCAGACCAGCGCGCCCGACGTGTTCGTCGCGGGTGACGCCCGTCGTGGTGCGTCGCTGATCGTGTGGGCGATCGCGGAAGGCCGCCAGGCCGCGACGCAGATGGGTGAGTGGCTGCAGCGACAGTGATCAGATAGGGCCGGGTGACACGTCGCGCGGCTGAGCGCCGCGCGCCGGTTCATGGGCGCCTTGGGAAGGCGCCCCTACCAGCCAGATCCAGTACCTCGACTGCCCGAGGATGGTGGACCACCGGCGAGTCCTGCATCCCGCTGGTAGAGGCACGTTCCCCGACGTGCCCATCCGACGGCGCCGGCCGACCAGGCCGGCGAC
>DATJTM010000538.1:0-10214 GCA_035503395.1 Luteitalea sp. | reverse complement strand
GCCGGGTGCTGTGGAAGCTCTTCAGGGCTGGCCAGTTCGTTCGCTGTGAAGTGAACTCCCATCCGTTCGGCATGGAGCTGCGCTATCTCGTCAATGGCAAGCCCATCATGAGTCGTGTGTTTGAGGAGTGGGAAGCGCTTGAGACGGCGGCGGCCGGCTGGTGCGATGGCCTCCTGCGACGGGGCTGGCGCACCGCCGAAACGGCTGTAGCTCAGCCGGTGCACCTCGCGTCCTGACGCCCTGCTCCCCCGTACCGCCTGCTACACTCGGCACCGATGAGCGTGGCAGGCGGTCCGTATGTCGCGCTGGCCGTCCTGTGTCAGCGCATCGATGTGCAATCCGACGGTTCAGCCGATCTGATCGGCATCGTCGACGGCCTGGTGGTTGACGACCCGGCCGACCCGAACACTCCCCCCCTCATCCTGAACGTCCGTGCAGTCGTCGCCCTTCGCGGCGGCGCGATGCGTGGTGCCCACCAGATCTCGCTCCGTGGGTGGTTTCCCTCCGGTGCGCAGGGACTGTCGGCCGACAAGGTCGTGCAGTTCACGGACGCGCGTCCGGCGGTGACGCTGAACGTGCCCCTGGAGCTCGAAATCACCGAGCTTGGCACATACATCTTCGACATCCTCGTCGACGACGAGTTGATCACGGCAATCACGCTGCAGGTGCAGGGTCGATAAACCGCAAGGGTGCCGGCCTTCGTCGGTCTGCCTTCGGCCCTCGAGCAACTCGAAACCTCACAGGGCCGCGTGCTCCAGGGAGGCGGCCCTACAGGCTCGAATGGCCGCGCCCCTACGGTTGACAGGCGGCGATGGGTTTCGGCGCGTCGGCGGTGTCGGCCGAACGCACCGACAGGAACTGCACCTTCGGCGGGACGGTCGGCGCCAGCGTGATCGCGACGCGCAGCGCGCCGCGCTCGCACGGCATCACCCACTCCCCGCGCAAGGCGTTCTCGACGACGAAAGGCCCCTCGGCCTTGCACGCCCCGTGTTTGGTGCGTAGGGCCTCGAGTTCACGCTTGCGGCGGTCCTTCGCGACATCGAGATACAGGTTGTTGGCGGCGACCCGGTCCGCCAACCCGTCGTCCCACTGCTGTACCAGACGCGTGACGTCGGTCCGCAGCGACTGGAGGGCCGGCGATGGCTCCGGCATGCGCGGCACGAGTCCACCAGTACGCGCCAGGGCATCGAGCGCCTGATCGAACCGCGGTCCCCAGTTGGTGTACGTCAGTGAGCCCATCGCCACGAGGCCGACGCCGTACTCCGGCAGCCAGCGCATCTGCGAGCCGAAGCCAGGCAGCCCACCCGAGTGCGCGACCACGTGACCGAACTGGCAGGTCTGCGAGACGCGCAGGCCGTAGCCGTAGCCGCCGGTGTTGAGCAGCAGCGCGCCATTCGGCGACCGGCGAATCGAACCGGGGCTCGTGCGCGACACCTGCTGCATCTCGCGACGCGAGGCGCGACGCAGCGGCCCGGTCTCGGCGCCATCCCGCGGTGGCCATGCATCGACCATCCAGGCGACGTAGCGCGACAGGTCGCGCAGCGACGTCAACATGCCGCCCATCGCTCCGAACGCGCCGTCTGGCAACGGCGGCTCCTCTTTCCACTGCGCGTCCTCCCAGCGATACCCATGCGCCAAGAGATTGCGTGGCACGGCCGGGGCGTCGAGCGTGGTGGCCGTCAGGCCCAGCGGCTCCAGCACGCGCGACCGTACGTAGTCGCGATACGGCATGCCCGAGGCGCGCGTCACGATGCGGCCGAGCAGGGCGAAGCCGTAGTTCGAATATTCGTAAGCGAGCCCTGGCGGATTCGAGAACGGAATCCCCTGCTCCAGCAACGCCGTCATCTCATCGTCTGAGAGTGCCAGCTGCTGATCGCCCCACGGGTTGTCCTCGGGGAACCCCGTCGCGTGCGACATCAGGTGCCGAATCGTCAGTCGCGGCGAGTCCGTCGTCGGGTACTTCAGGTCCTTCAGCTCGGGGACGTATTTCTCGGCGAGGTCGTCGAGCGAGAGCTTGCCTTCGTCGCGCAACGCCAGGATGGCGACGGCAGTGAAGCTCTTGGTCATCGAGGCGATGCGGAACACGGTGTCGGCAGTGACCGGCGCCTTCGATCCCGTATCCTGCACGCCGAGCGTGCCGGTGTGGACGAGCGCGCCGTCGACGATCACGCCCCACGCCATGCCCGGCACATGCCCGTCGCGCGCGTAGTCGGCAAAGACGCGATCGATCTCGGCGAAGGCCGGCGCCAGTGCCGCCACGCGAGGGCTCGGTGCCGGCGCCTGCTGCGCGTGCGCGATGGTTGCGGTGAGCAGGCCGGCGAGGACGACGAAAGCGAGGCGCTGGCAAGTCAGGCGTGGCGGGATCAGTGCGCTGAGTCGGTCCATGTCGTGCAGTTGTCGTCCGCCTTCGCCAACGGCTTCGGCGGATGAGGCGCCGGCCGGTCCTTTCGACACCTCAGCCTGAGGTGGCACTGGTGGTGCGTCGTTCGAGCTGCCGGTTCGCGGATCCCGGTTCCCGGAGCCCGTGTCCCGTTCGTCGCTACTCTGGCGCTTTTCCTGGAATCAGCGCCTCGGTCTTGCGAATCTCCGGACCGTTCTCCGTGCACACCGCGTATTCGCTTTCGTACATCGACACGCCGGCGAACTCACCGGCCTTGTTGAGGACGTAGAAGTTCAGGCCGAACTTCGGCTTGCCTTGGTGCAGCAGGCGCTTTTCGATGGTGTTGGCGCGGACACGGCGGAGCGCCTCCATGCCGGCGTCCTTGGGCGACTTGCCCTGTCGCAACTGCTCGACGATGAGGAACGAGCACAGGCCGTACAGGTTGGCTTCGCCCCGTCCGGTCGAACCGGCGGCGCCGATGTCGCCATCGACGTACAGACCAGCGCCGAGGATCGGCGAGTCGCCCACGCGGCCCGGGATCTTCCACGCCAGCCCGCTCGTCGTCGTCACGCCGCAGATCTCGCCCTTGGCGTTCAGGCCATCGCAGTTGATCGTGCCGAAGTAGTGCTCGCGGTCGATCAGGCCGTCGCGCACCATCGACCAGCCCGCCTCGAAGCCGGCGTCCGCGCGCTTCTCGGGGTCGAGGAAGTGCTCGGGGTCGAGGCGTCGCTTCCATTCGAGCCACAGCTTGCGAGAGGTTGCGGTGTTGAGGTCGTCCTCGATCTGGTGACCCAGCTGCCTGGCGAACCGCTGCGCGCCGGCGCCGACCAGCAGGTGATGGTCGGTCTGTTGCAGCACCGCGTAGGCGATCTTCGAAGGGGTCCGCACGCCCTCCAGTCCGGCCACACCGCCGGCCCGCTTCTTGGGCCCGTGCATGCAGCAGGAATCGAGCTGGACGACGCCGTCCGCATTGGGCAGGCCGCCATAGCCGACGCTCGTGTCCTTCGGATCGAGTTCGACGATGTTGACGCCGGCGATGAGCGCCTCGAGCACGTCGGTGCCACCCGTCATGAGACGGAACGCGCGCACCACGCACGTCTCCTTGCCGTCGTGCGTGTACTTGTTGCCGTTCGACGACGAGATGACCACCGGTTTGCTGCCCTGCAGGATGGCCGGGGCGCCGTGCGCGCGGGTCGCGAGCCCCGCCCCGGCGGCCACTGCACCCGCACGGACGAAGTCACGTCGATTCACTCGGGATGGCATGCGCCAGAGTGTACGATAGCTGGTCCACGAGGCCCGGTTCGAAGTCCGCCCGGCCTCTCTCGCGCATCCCGGAGGGCACCGTTCGGCCGATCGACTCGGTTCATGGCGGGGCAACCACGGCCGATGTGCGGGAGGCGTCCGTACGCGAGCAATAGCCAACCATGTCCGATTCCCCCGTCATTCCCGAACGCATTGCCGGCCTGCACGATCTCGCCACCGATCTCTGGTGGGTCTGGCACCGCGACGCGCGTGAAGTCTTCCGCAAGCTCGATTACAAGGTCTGGCGGCTGACCGCGCACAACCCGGTCCGCATGCTGCGCCTCGTCAGCCCCGAGCGTTACAACGAGGTCGCTGCCGACCCGACGTTCCTGGCGCTGTACGACGAAGCCCTTCGCCAACTGCACTCGGCCCGCGCCGGTGAGTCCACCTGGTGGTCCGAACGCACTCCGATCGGTCGCGACCGTCCGATCGCCTATTTCTCGGCGGAATTCGCCCTGCACCAGTCGCTGCCGATCTATGCCGGCGGCCTCGGCGTGCTGGCCGGCGATCACTGCAAGGAAGCGTCCGATCTCGGCCTGCCGTTCGTCGGCATCGGCTTCATGTATCCGCAGGGCTACTTTCACCAGAGCGTCACCGCCGACGGCTGGCAGGAAGAGATCTACGAGCAGATCAACTGGGAGAACGCGGCGACCACGCGCGCCAAGGGTGCCGACGGCCAGGAACTGGTCATCGCCGTGCCGCTGGGCAATCGCACGGTCCTCGTGTCGGTGTGGCAGGTCAAGCTCGCTGGCGTGTCGCTCTACCTGATGGACACCAACCTGCCCGAGAACGCCCCGTGGGACCGCGAGCTCTCGGCGCGCCTCTACGGCGGCGATCGGGAGACGCGCGTCCAGCAGGAGATCATCCTCGGCATCGGTGGCGTCCGCGTGCTGCACGCCCTCGGCTACAACCCCGCGGTCTGGCACCTGAACGAAGGCCACGCGGCGTTCGTCGTGCTGCAGCGCATTCGCGAACTGCTCGAAGAAGGCTACTCGTTTGCCGACGCACACGAGAAGGTGCGCCGGAGTACGGTGTTCACCACGCACACGCCGGTGCCGGCGGGCCACGATGCCTTCCCGTTCCACATGGTGGAGACGCACCTGGCAGGTTGCTGGGGCGGCCTCGGCGCGCACCGCGAGGACTTCCTGGCGCTCGGGCGCTACGACAACGGCAGCGGCACGCTGTTCAACATGACGGCGCTGGCGATGCGCAGCGCCGCCGGCGTCAACGCGGTCAGCCAGTTGCACGGTGAAGTGACGCGCGAGATGTGGGCGCCGCTCATTCAGGAACTGCCGCCGCAGGAACAGCCGGTCAAGGCCGTCACCAACGGCGTTCACCTGACCAATTGGCTGTCGCTCGAATTAAGCCGTACGCTGGACGGCTACCTGCCGGCCGACTGGCGCAACCGTCACGACGACCCGTCGATCTGGGACGCGGTGCTGGACATCCCGGACCGCGCGCTGTGGGAAACGCGCGAGAAGATGCGGTCGTACATGTACCACTTCGTGCGCGAGCGGATTCGCGACCGGTGGGTGCGTGAGAACGTCCCGCCCGCCCGCGTCCTGGCCGGCGGCACGCTGCTCGGTCAGCAGGCGCTGACCATCGGCTTCGCCCGCCGCATGACGATGTACAAGCGGCCCGACCTGATCTTCCACGATCCGGATCGGCTGGCGCGGCTGCTCAACGACCCGAAGCGGCCCGTCCAGATCGTCTTCGCCGGCAAGGCGCACCCGGCCGACGAGGGTGGCAAGCACGCGCTGCAGGGCATTTACCGGCGGGCTCTCGACCCGCGCTTCGGCGGCCGCATCGCGTTCGTCGAGGACTACGACCTGCACGTCGCCCATTACCTGGTCCAGGGGTGCGACGTGTGGCTGAACAACCCGCGCAAGCCGCTCGAGGCGAGCGGCACGAGCGGCATGAAGGCCGCGGCCAACGGCGTCCTCAACGTCAGCATCGGCGACGGCTGGTGGCCGGAGGGCTTCGACGGCTCGAACGGCTGGCTGATCGATCCGGGCGTCGAGCACGGTGACCAGGGGGCGCAGGACCACGCCGACGCCGAGGCGCTCTACCGCCTGCTCGAGACCGAAGTCGTGCCGACGTTCTACGACCGCGACGAGCACGACATGCCGGCCCGCTGGGTGCAGATGGTCAAGCAGTCGATCCGCACCGTCGCCCCGCAGTTCTGCACACGCCGGATGCTGAAGGAGTACGTCGAGCGGATGTATCTCCCCGCCTTCGAGTTCAGCGTCAACGGCAAGTAAAGTCAGAAGTCAGGAGTTCGAAGTCAGAAGAGAAGGCCAAAGTTCAAAGGCACATCGGCGAAGAAGGCACCGGGACCACGACGTCTGCGGCGCCTTCTCGGCCGTGCTTCTTCTTCTGACTTTGCCCTTCTGACTTCTGACTTCGAACTTGCCCCACCGTCCGGCCGGGGTGCGACGCCGCCGCGATCTACAATTGAGGGCTATGCCTCGTCGTTCCGTCTCCAGCGTACGGTGCGCCCTCTGCAACGCGAAGGAAGTCTCCGAGCCGCGTGGTGAGGAGAAGTACTGTCGCGACTGCTGGGACAAGAAGATTGCCGTCGAGGAGATCGTCGCGCGGGAGTTCGCGCTCAAGCGCTACATCCGCGCGCACAGTGCCGAGAAGTACCTCATCTACCACTCGACGCTGAAGCGGCCCTGCGGCCAGCTCATCGTCGTGGACGACGGCTACGACCTGTTCCTCACGCTGGTGCTGTATCCCACCTTCGGCTGGGAAGAGCCCGCGTATCACCTCGACGGCGACCCCGAAACCCGCAACTTCCACGAGTTGCTCGTCGATGTCGTCGTCGCCGAGGTGATCGAGCCCTGGGGCGGCGGCAAGTGGCACTTGGAGATCGTCAGGGCCACCGGCGCCGAACCCGAGGAGTGGAACGGGGAGCTCTAAGACTGCGTCGCCGGCGCATACTGCTGCCGGGCCCGCACCTCGACGCCGGGGCGCGACACCTTCACCGAAATCTTGCGACTCGGCGGCTGCCGCTTCCCGTTGGCCGGCTCCGGCTGCGCGTACGCGATGCGGTAGTACTGCCGGCTGTCCCGCAGCATCTGCGGGTAGACCTTGGTGAGGTCGTTGCTCCAGAGGGTCTGCACGCCGCCGGTGTTCCGGGCGAGAATCGCCAGACTGCCGAACAACTCGCTGTTGCGCACCGCCTGCGCGTTGCGCAGCGTTGCGATCTGCGTCGAGTCGACATCGACACGCTGCGAAGCGGCGCGTAGATCGGTGTTGCGCGACGAAACCGCCGCCCCACCGCCCGGAGCCATCAGGCCGCGCGGATCGACCGTGTAGATCGACACATTGGCGAGCGCTGCCTCGCGAAGCACGCTCAGGTAGTCGGTGAAGGCGGCCCGGGCGACCGGGTCGAGATTGACCGGGGCATCCTGCACGAACGTCGTGTGCCCTTCGCTGATGAGCAGCACCGAGCGGCGCTCGGCGGCATCCGAGCGCATCGACGAGGCCACGCTCGTCAGCACCTGCATCGCGGTCCTGGCGCGCATCTCGACTTCCATGGGCACGGCGTTGCCCTGCTGGCCGCGGAACTTCCGAATCGCTCGGCGAATCGGCTCGCGCTCGGTGGTGAGCTGTATCGTCAAGTCGTCGACGCCCGTGTTCACGAGACCGAGGCGATCGTGCGGCCCCAGGCCGTCGACAAACGCGAGCGCCGCGGTGATGGTGGGCTGGGTGCGGGCCGGGGCGATGTGCAAGTCGTCGAGCATCAGCACGAAGTCGCGCCGTTCGGACGGCTGCTCGCCGCGACCGAGATCGACCCGCTCGAACGCCACCAGCGGCTGCGGCGTGCCGTTGTCGAGCACGGTCACGTCTTCGGGTCGGAGGTCAGTGACTGGCACGCCGTCGACCGTGACGATGGCCGACACCTCGACGAGCGTGGTGCCGGTCCGGAACGCCGGCTGTGCGGGCTTCTGTGGTGACTGGGCGTGAATGACGAGAGACGTCGCCATGACGGCGACAGTGGCGATCGCGGCGGACCGGACACGCATCTCGAGTTCCCTCAGGTTGGCAGGCACGATCAGCGTAGCTCGGAACGAACTTCCGCGCCAACTGGACGGTCGCCAGTTGCGCGCGTTCGCACTGTCAGCGCTGGTGTTGCGACAGGTCGGGAGCCGACGACAGCGCCGACAGCCGCTCGGTCCAGCCGCCAAGCCACGGCCAGCGCGGCTCGCGGCCGCGTGCGACCTGCAGCAGCGACCAGATCCAGAGCAGCAGGCCGACGGCAATCAGGATCTGCGCCCCCCAGAGGCAGACGCGGAACAGCGTCAGCGACGTGAACAAGCTGATCCCGGCCAGCGCGAGGAGGAGGCCGGCCACCAGCGTCAGGAATCCGAAGCCGAGCAGTGATTGCGCCGCGTGCCAGCGCACGTCGCGGTCCGCCGGTTCGAGCACCAGGATCACCAGCCCGCTGATCCAGCCGGCCGAGTACGCCAGGAGCGATGCCTGCCGAGGGGTGACGCCGAGGGCCGTGCTCCCGGGAGCGAACGTGCGGGGAGGGCGCCACATCGACGACGTCCCCGGGGCGCGGGAGGAGGGGGACGGGGTGACGGGCACGGACATGCCCGACATCATGCCTCAGGAGACCGGCCCGGCGCGCCTCGCGCACGCCGAGCCGATCCCCCGGCGACTAACTGCCGGCCTTCTCGAACCGGACGTTGCCGTCGTGTCGGGTAACGCCGGCCACCGCGAACGGCGAGGTCACCGTCGCGTTGACGCTCGAGCCCTCCGCCGGGGGCACCTCACGCCACGTGATCACGAGATCGTCGCCGTCCTTGCGAGCGCCCGTGATCTCCACCTTGTAGCCGCTCGTCGGCCGGTTGCCGAGGAAGATCCCGACGACCATCATCTGGTCGAAGGCAACCTGCGGCGGCGCCTGCTTGGTCGGCAGCGACGCCCACAGGCCGCTCCACGCCTCGGGCGTTCGCACGACGGACTCGCTGGCCACCGAGCCGTTGCTGAGGGGACCGTGCGCAATCGGCACGACGCGCGGCGTGTTGGCGCTCGCGGTGGTGCCTTCGGCCGGCGGACCGTAGACGGCGAACGTGATGTCGCGCGAGACGGCCGGCTTGTCGAGGCGCGGCTTGGCCAGTACGTTGAGCACGTACAACCCGGGCGCGATGTCCTTCAGCGGCACCTGGAACTGCACGCCGTAGCCACCGCCCTTGCCGCCACCGAATTCGGACGACTTGCGCTCCTCGGTGGTGCTGAAGACCTTGGTGCCATCGACTGCCGTCACCGTGGTCGTGACGTCCACCGAGTGGGCCGGCTGCAGCGAGTCGTAGACATCGACGTACCCGAAGATCGTCTCGACGTTGGCGAACCCACGGACTGTCGTCGGCGGCGCCGGAATCAGCTTCTTCAACTCCTCCGCCATGCGCGGCGTCGGCGTCAGGCCAGCGCCGCTCGACGTGATGAGGATGCCGCTCATGCTGAACGCCTCACTCGAGAAGTCCGGCACGACGAGATCGGTGAAGACCGAGCCCACCGTCCCGTTGTTGGCCTCGCGCGCGGCGACGCGCAGCTGGTAGCGCCCTGGCGGCAGGTCGAGCGTGGCCACCGACCGCAATCCGGTCTGGCTCATGAGGTCGCGCGTCTGCTGCCGCAGCTTGAGATCGAGATTGGCGCGGTCGCCGTCGGGCACCTTGCCCTTGACGTCCATCGCCATCATCGAGATCTCGAGCTGGTTGGTGAAGGTCTCGCCGGCCGGCTTGAAGTCGAGACGGTCCCCATCGACTTGCACCGTCACCGCCACCGAGGCCGTCTTGTTGGCGCCCTTGAACGGCGCCGCGTGCACCGACAGGTTCAGGCCCGGCGTCGGCAGCGCCGAGTTCAGGGCCGTGCGCACTTCCGCCGACGTCCCGGCCGCTGATTCTTCGACCCTCTTGCTCTCGTCCTTTTCCTTGGGCGCCTGGTACGCCTTGCGCGCCTGCACCTTCATGTTCGGCCGATTGACCTTGACCTGGATGCGGCGCACGCGCCCATCGCGCCGTTCGTTGGTCGGGTAATACCCGAGCAGGTAGTAGCTGCTGCTGTCGTCGACGATGCGGGTGTAGATGCGGCTGAAGTCGTTGGTGTTGACCGAGGCGGCACCGCCGGTCTCTTCGGCCAGCGTCCGCAGCGACATCTGCGCCAGCCGCTGTTCGTCGCGCACGTTCCAGGGATTGAGGCCCAGCGTCACGTCCTGCGGCGGCGCATCCATGTCCATCTCGTCGTCGGACATCCCGACGAGGCCACGGGGGTCGATCGTGTAGTACGCGACGTTGCTGCGCGTCGCCGCGCCGATCGCGTCGCGCAGCGAGTACAGGACGTCGCTCGCGAAACGGGCGCCGTTGTTGCCCATCACGTCGGTGATGTCGTAGTCGATGCCTTCGCTGTAGAACAGCACGGCCTTGCGGCTGCCGTTGACGGTCTCCAGCAGGCGCGACAGGTTGCGCAGCGTGTCCATCGACGACCGCGCGTTGAAGGCGCGCTGCGGGTCCATCATGTCGAG
>DATJTM010000537.1:0-2355 GCA_035503395.1 Luteitalea sp. | reverse complement strand
TGGTCGGCACGGGCGGCAAGTCGTTGCAGAGCAGGCGCTCGCGCACGACGAAGGCGCGCTGCACCGGCGACGAGTTGTCGGCGAGGGCGTGGGCCGCGAGGTACGAGCCGTGGCCGAGCACGCCGGGCACGCGCACGTTGCCCGAGATGTCGACCTGCTGGAACTCGGCGCCGCTCGCGAGGTTCAGGCCGTAGAAGCTCGACAGCTCCTGGTTCATGAAGGTGTACGTGGCGCTGAACAAGTCGCCGATGGTGCCGCCCTCGTTGAACACCTGGAGGAACAACTGCCGCGTCTCTTCGAGCATCGCCTGGCGCAGCGAGTCGGAGATGTCGACGCCGGCCTTCACCTTGCCGACCAGACGATCGAGGTCGAGCCAGGCGGTGACGAAGCCGGAGAGCACGTCTTCGGCGTCGGCCGTCGCCAGCAGGCGCTCGGCTTGCGCCAGGATCTGCTCGCTGGTGCCGAGCTGGCTATTGCGCGCCGCGGCCATCAGCTCCGCATCGGGCGGGTTGTTGGTGAGCATGTACGAGAGCTCGCTCGCCAGCTCGAACTGGCTCAGCACGTATTCGGCGCCCTGCAGCTGCCCGATCTCGCGGCGGTAGATCGAATACGGCGACTGGATCATCGCGGCGATGACCAGCTCGGCGCCGTCGTCGAACGTCTCGTTCAGCGCGACGCCGTCCACCTGCTGCGTGAACAGGGCGGAGTAGCGCTGCACGCGCTCGTCATCGAGGGGCTCGCGGCTGAGGCGCTCGCCGACGGTGCGCACGAACTGCTGGCGGCAGTTGTTGTCGGCGGCGTTGGTGCAGTTGTTCGCGAGCGCCGCGATGCCGCCGCCGGCGCGGACGGCCGCGGCGATCTCTTCCGCCATGCTGCCGATCGCCTGCGCGTCGAGGCCCTGCACCACCAGGTCGTCGGAGTCGACGTCGTAGCCGAGCGTCAGCGGATCGTTCAGGGGGTTCGAATCCGGGACGTTGGCGGCGCCGAACACCGCGTTCAGCGTGTTGCGAAATTGGACCGAGTTCAGGCGACGCAGCACCTGGGGACCGGGCGTGTTGCACGCCTGCAGCGGCGGCAGCTGGTCCACCGGGAGCGGCATGCCGGACTCGTCCACGACGGGACCGACGTCGCCGGTATCGGTGAGCGACGGCGGGTTGCGATTGGGAGCCCCGTTCATCGCTGCGTCCGGGTTGATCACCCCTCCAGAAGCGGGGCCGCCCGCGCCCTCGGAGCTGCCGGGGAGGCCGTTCGAGCCATCGACGGGGTTGCCCGAACTGCCAGGCGGCAAAGTTCCATTCTGACCGGGAATGCCGGTGAAACCGGGCACCGCATTCGGATTCATGCCCGCGTTTCCGTCGCCCAGCTCGGACTGACATGCAGCCGCGAAAGCGGCGAGGGCGACGCTCGCGCCCAGGACTCTGTTAACTCCAGTCATTCATCCTTACCTGTCGTTGAAGGCTCTCAGCGCTCGCACCACTGCCGCACCGCTTCGCCAACAGCGTTCGTCCGCTCGGGTGAGCTCGAGCGTCGCGGCTGCTCGTCGAGGTGAGGGGCCCGTGCGCGTCGCCGGGCCTCGGCAGTCTTACCGCTTCACCCCATACACGACTCGACGGCGCCGACGCCGTACCAAAGTTCGTGCTCGCGCCGATTGTCTGCGGTGTTCGCGCACGCGCCGTGATCTTCGTTCGACCTCGCGATCGAGTGGATCACAGAGCCCGAGCATGACGCCGCCTCGAGCGCGCGGTTTGAACGCATGCGATCCGCCGATCCCTGGGCTACGGGCGACGTCTCGGCGCATCACTTATTGGAGCGCCCCTGCGCGAAGACGCCGGCGCCGGGCCCGAACACTCCCGAACATCCCGCTCGTTCACACGACGGAAACGCGCGTCCGCCCCTCACTACGGGCTGGGCTCAGGCAGCCCAGCCCGCCGCATGCCGGCGTGCAACAGACGACGCCGTACCGTCCGCAGGCGCTCCGAACGCCGTTCGGCGGCCCTCAGTCGGACAGCTGGCAATCGTACTGCACCTTCCAGTGCGCGAGGCGCGGCGCCGTCTTCTTGTCGGTGGTCGGGTTGAGGGTGATGAGGACGCGCAGCAGGTTCTTCGACAGCACCGGGGGATCGGCCAGGTTGAAAGCGCCCTGCCCGCCCATGCCCGTGTCGAGCAGCGCGGCGTCGTAGTTCGTCTTGTTCGGGCCCGTGTCGGTGGAGGCGATCGCCTTGGCGATCGACACCGGCAGCGCGGGCGAGGCCGGCATCAGCGTCGCCGCGTCGTCGCCGGACTGCGCCGCAAACTCGATCGACGTACCGTCCGGGATCACCGCCTGCCAGTCGAAGTCGCGCCAGATGGCCTGCG
>DATJTM010000536.1:0-4585 GCA_035503395.1 Luteitalea sp. | reverse complement strand
CGGCGCGCATCCGTACGCTCGCCGAGTTGCCGAAGGATCTCGAAACGCAGTACTCGCGCCCGGACCTGCTGCAGCAATGCACGGCCGACGGTCTGCGTCCGCTCGCCACGGCGGCGATGGTCGAGCGCGTGCGCGCCATCGGTCTTGCCCTGATCGACATGGGGATTCGGCCCGGGGACCGCGTCGCGATCATGAGCGAGACGCGGCAGGAGTGGCTCCTCACCGACCTCGGGATCATCACCGCCCGCGCCGTCACGGTGCCGATCTATCCGACCCTGGCCGGGCCGCAGGCGCGCTTCATCCTGCAGGATTCGGGCGCGCGCGCCGTGTTCGTGTCCGATGCGGCCCAGGCCTCCAAGATCCTGGCCGAGCGCCATCTCCTCCCGGGCCTGGAGTTCATCGTCGTCTTCACCGACGAGGTGCCGCCCGCGGCGGTGCGCGACAGTCACTCCGTGCTCCGCCTGCAGCAGGTGATCGAGCGCGGCCGCGCCCGCGCCGCCCAGCCTGCCGCGGTCGAGGCGTACGAGGCAGGCATCGCGGCGGTCCAGCCCGACGACCTGCTGACCGTGATCTACACGTCGGGCACGACCGGTGAGCCCAAGGGCGTGATGCTGACGCACGAGAACATGCTGTCGAACATCCGGGCGGTGGTGCCGGTGCTGGTGCTGACACCGCAGGACGTCGCCCTCAGCTACCTGCCGCTCAGTCACGTGTTCGAACGGCTGGTGACCTACCTCTATCTCTACGAGGGCGTCACTGTCTGCCACGCCGAGTCGATCGACACGCTGGCGCGTGACCTGCAGTTCGCGCGCCCGACGGTGATGACCGGCGTGCCGCGCGTGTACGAGAAGCTGCACGGGCGGATCCGCGACGCGGTCAGCAATGGGCCTGCGTTCCGTCGACGCCTGTTCGACTGGGCGCTCAAGGTCGGCACCGACGCATCGGCGGCGCGCCTGAACGGCAAGGCTCCCTCGCCTGTGCTCAAGATGCAGGAAGCGGTCACCGACAGCCTCGTGGCGTCGAAGATCCGCCAGCGGGTCGGCGGCCGCTTACGGTTGGCGGTGTCGGGCAGCGCGCCGCTGCCGGCCCACATCGCGCGCTTCTTCCATGCCGTGGGCCTGCCGTTGATCGAAGGGTACGGCCTCACCGAGACGTCGCCCGTCATCACCGTCAATCCGCAGGATCGTCCCCGCTTCGGCACGGTCGGCTGCCCGATCGACGGCGTCGAGGTGAAGATCGCCGACGATGGCGAGATCCTCACGCGCGGGCCGCACGTGATGAAGGGCTACTGGCAGCGGCCCGAGGACACGTCGGCGGTGCTCGATCCAGACGGCTGGTTCCACACCGGCGACATCGGCACGATGAGCCCCGACGGCTACCTGACGATCACGGACCGCAAGAAGGAGTTGCTGGTCACGTCGGGCGGCAAGAAGATCGCGCCGGCGCCGATCGAAGCGCTCCTGAAGCGCCATCCGCTGGTGGCCGAGGCGATGGTGGTGGGGGAGGGCCGGAAGTTCCCGGCCGTCCTCATCGTGCCGAACTTCACGGCGCTGGAGCAGCGCCTCCAGGTACTCGGCCTCGCCGGTGGTACGCGCGAAGCGCTGGCGGCGCGCGACGACGTGCGATCGCTGTACGCCGAAGTGGTGGAGCCGCTCAATCGCGAGCTGGCGCAGTACGAGCGGTTGAAGAAGGTGGCGCTCATCCCGGCCGAATTCAGCATCGCCACCGGCGAACTGACACCCACCCTGAAACTGCGACGCAGAATCGTTCTGGAGCGCTGGCAATCGGTGGTGGACGCACTGTACGAAGACGTGTAAGCCTGTGGTCACAAGAGGGCGGCCGGATCCGGCTCGCCCCGAGGTAGGGCCCGTTGTCCCAACGCGGCCCACGTGATCGGCCGGGCTGGGACAGCCGGCCCTACCTAGCCGTCAGGAGACAGACATGAGCGCGAGGGTGTACGAGGCGATCAACGATCAGGTGAACAACGAGCTGTCGGCGTCACACAGCTACCTGGCGATGTCGGGGGTGTGCGAGGAGCTGAACTACCCGGGCGCGGCCCACTGGTTCCGCGTGCAGAGCGACGAGGAGCGTGGCCACGCCCTGCGGCTGTTCGACTTCGTGCATGCCCGAAATCATTCCGTGTCGCTGCGCAAGATCCAGGTCGAGACCACGCACGCCACGACGCTGCTCGAGGTCTTCCGCGCCGCGCTGGCGCAGGAGGAGCAGGTCAGCAAGCAGATCGACACGCTCTACGACACGGCGATGCAGGAGAAGGACTTCGCGGCCGTCGTCGAGATGCAGTGGTTCGTGACCGAGCAGGTCGAGGAAGAGAAGTCGGCCCGCGACATCATCGCGAAGCTCGAACGTGCGGGCAACGACGCGCCAGCGCTCCTCGAAATCGATCGTGAGCTCGCGGTCCGTGCGTCGGGCGAAGGGGATTGGAAGAAGGGCGGCCGGGGCCACTGATACAGAAGTCAGAAGTCAAAAGGGGAAAGTCAGAAGAGAACCCCTGGGGCTTCGTCTTCTGACTTTCAACTTCTGACTTCGAACTTGTCTGTTATTCGAAGATCCGTGCCTTGGGTAACGGCCACCAGCGCAGCTGGACCTTGCCGATGATGTACTTCTTGGGCACGGATCCCCAGTGGCGGCTGTCGGAACTGTTGTTCCGGTGGTCGCCCATCACGAAGTAGTACCCCTCCTGGATTTCCTGCGGACCCCAGTCGTCGTGACCGCGGTATTCGCTCGGCACGTAGGCGTCCTCCAGCTGGACGTCGTTGACGAAGACGCGCCCGTCGACGATGCGGACGCGGTCGCCTTCTTCGGCAATCACGCGCTTGACGAAGGACTTGTCGGGGTCGACGGGGTACCAGAGCATCACGATGTCGCCGCGATGAGGCTCGCCGAGCTTGTAGATCGCCTTGTTGACGATGAGGCGGTCCTGGTCGGCAAGCGTCGGCGCCATGCTCTGGCCTTCGACGCGCGCCACCTGGAAGCCGAAGGTCACGATGAGGGTCGCGTAGACCGCGGCCGACGCGAGCGTCTTGAACCAGGTGAAGAGCTCTTCGCCGGCCCGCACCCAGATCGACGGCCGGCGGGCGACCGCCGTCGCCGCCCGCAGCGCGTCGTCGGCAGCCTGCGCGGTCACCGGAGCCACGACCGGCGTGTACCCCGACGGCGGATTGGGCCCGAGCACCGGCACGAATCCTGACGCCGCCGCCTCCAGCCTCAGAGCTGCAGGTGTTCCCGGAGTCGCTTCGTCTGGGCGCGGCTGACCGGGATCTCCGTCGACTTGGGGTCGCGCATCCTCAGGATGAAATTCCGGCTGAACCAGGGGACTATCTCCTTGATCTTGTTGATGTTGACCAGGTACGACCGGTGTACCCGCCAGAACTGCGCGGGGTCCAGTTGCGCCTGCAACTCGTCGAGCGTCCGGTGCGTGGACGAACCCGTGACCTGAGAGGCTACGACGCTGACCTCGTCGCCGTTCAACGACGCATAAATCAGGTCGTCGGCCTGCACCAGCAGGATCCGCTCGTCGACCTTCACCACCACCTGCGACCGCCGGCTCTGGCGGGCCGCCACCATGTCGACGATCTGCGCGAGGGTCTCGGGTGTGACCGCACCGCTCCGGCTGGAGGCGAGCCGCCGCCGGGCCCGCGCCAGCGCCTGTTCCAGCCGCGACGGATCCACAGGCTTGAGCAGGTAGTCCACCGCGTTCACCTGGAACGCGTCCAGCGCGTACTGATCGTACGCCGTGACGAACACGATGTGCGGTGCCGACGGCCGGCCCGCGACCTGGCGCGCCACCTCGAATCCGGTCAGGCCGGGCATCTGCACGTCGAGAAAGACGATGTCGGGCTCGAGATCCTCGAGCAGGCCGAGCGCGTCGCGGCCGTTGTCGGCCTGGCCGACGACCTCGACGTCGCCGAGTTGGGAGAGCAGGTAACACAGCTCCTCCCGCGCCGGCTGTTCATCGTCGACCACCAGGGCGCTGACCTTCATGTTACGCGGTCCGCCGTTCCGTCAGCAGCAGGTCGGGAATCTCCAGCCGCACGCGGGTGCCCTCGTCGGGCGTGCTCATGATGGCGAGCCGGCCCTGCGCGCCGTAGATGACGCGCAGCCGCTCGGCGACGTTGCTGAGGCCGATGCCGCCGCCGCCAACCGGCCGGGCCGGCCGGTCAGCCGCGAGGCCCACCCCGTTGTCGATGACCTCGAGGACGGTCAGCGCGCCTTCGCGATGTGAGCGCAGGACGATCAGTCGCTCGCCGATCTTGTCGGCGAACCCGTGCTTGATGGAGTTCTCGACCAGCGGTTGCAGGATCATGCTCGGGATCACCTGGTCGAGCGTGCCGGGGTCGAGGTCCTTGTCGACGCGCAGCGACGGGCCGAAGCGTACGCACTCGATGTCCAGGTATTCGTCCACCGCAGTCAGCTCGTCGCGCAACGTCACGAAATGATCGTGGGCCCGCAGGCGTCGGCGGAGCAGGCCCGACAGCCGGTTGATCAACATCCGCGCGGTGTCGGGGCGGGTGCGGATCAGCGAGGAAATCGACGTCAGGGTGTTGAACAGGAAGTGCGGATTGAT
>DATJTM010000535.1:0-6280 GCA_035503395.1 Luteitalea sp. | reverse complement strand
CGGTGCGTTGAAGTTCGTGCGGTTGAGGAGATTGAAGGCCTCGGCGCGCACTTCGAGGTTGGTGTTGGTGCCCACCGGCAGGCGGAACCGCTTCTGGAGCGCGAAGTCCACCGTCCACTGGTTGGGACCGCGTACGTTGTTGCGCGGCGCGTTGCCGAACGGCGTCGACGTATCGGGGATGGTGACCGCGTCGCGATTGAAGTACGACGTGATCGAGTTGCGGTCCCCGTACGGGTCGCCGTTCAGGTTCGGACGGTAGTTGTTGGCGCCGCGGAAGTCCTGCGTGATGCCCGACACCTGCGCGAGCGCCGCCGGCGTGTAGACGAAGGTCACCGGGTCGCCCGACACGACGAAGCTGATGAAGGCCATCTGCCAGCCGCCCAGCAGCGCATCGGTCAGCGCCGACGCGTTGGTCATGTACGTGCGCCCGCGGCCCACCGGCACGTCCCACACCAGGCTGCTCGTCCAGTTGAACGGCTGGTCGTAGCCCGAGCGACCGAAGTCGGCTTCCGGATTGTTGAAGTCCTGGATGCCTGGCGAATTGCCATTGGCGTTCTCGAGTGAACCGGCGCCGTTGTCGCGCGAGCGGGAGAAGGTCAGGGCGTTGACGAAGTAGAACCCGCTGCGGCGCGTCTCTGTTTTCAGCTGGAAGCCCCGGTAATCGGAGCGGCCGCCGTTGCCGGCATACGTGATGTCGCCGAACCCCTGGATGGGGCGGCGCGCCTGCAGCGGCGTGTTCTCGCCAGGCGCATTGGGCCGGCCCTGGTTGTAGTTGGCCAGTTGCAGCAGGCCCTCGGCGCGATTGCCGACGTAGGCCACATCGACGATCGTGCCGGGGATGATTTCCTTCTGCGCTGACACGAACCAGCTGTCGACGCGACTCGAGCGGTAGTCACGCGGCATGTAGGTGACGTTGGCGGCGGCCGGGTTGAAGCGGCTCGGGTCGGTCCAGCCGGCCGGGAAGCCACTCTGGTACATCTGGAACGACGCGGCGTTCGGGTCGTTCTGCACCGACACCGCGTTGATCACCTGCGGGCCGTTGATCGGCAGGATGTTGGCGCCGCCGGCGCGCTGGAAGTGGACGTACGACGTGCCGTAGCCGCCGCGCAGCACCGTCGTCGGCGTGAGCGAATAGGCAAGGCCGACGCGGGGACCGAAGTTGTTGCGGTCCGGCGCGATCGTCGTGCGGTCCTCGAGCGAGCCGTCACGCGCCGCCACCATCGTCAGCGAGGCCGGGTCGAAGTTGGAGAGGATGTTGTCCTTCTCCCAGTGCGGCGTCGCGTACTCGTAGCGCAGGCCGACGTTCAGCGTCAGCTTGTCGTTCACGCGGATGTCGTCCTGGATGTAGGCGAACTGCATGTTCTGCCGGATGTTGGCCACCAGGATGTTGCTCAGCGTGTACTGCGACTGATAGCCGAGCATGAAGTCCGACAGGTTGTAGATGTTGTTGGCGGCGATGCCGGTGGGGCGCGTGAACTGCCCCGCGAAGATGTTGGTGCCGTACAGCGGGTTGACGTCCTGCACCTGCGTGTTGATGCGCTGGAACTCGTACCCGATCTTGAAGGACTGACGGCCCTTCACCACCGAGTAGTTGATCTTCGGATTCCAGACGTCCGGGTACTGCCACTGCGGGTTGGTCGCCTGACGGCCGAGCGCGGTGAACCCGGTGATGGTCAGCGTCGGCAGGCCGCCGGCGACGCGCGGGTCACTCGGCAGGCCGCCGATGCCGTATGCGTCGAAGGCGCTCGTCGAGCCGAGGGCCGGCGGGTTCTTGCCCGCTTCGGTCGTCGACCATCCGAAACGGAACTCGAGCAGTTGCGTGCCTCCCGGCATGTACGTCGCGCCGAGGGCCAGCGCCTTGTTCTTGACGTAGGTGAAGCCGTTGCCGGCGCCACCCGACGGGAGCGGCAGGCCGGCCTCCTCGACGATTTCGGTGTCGCGCCAGCCGTAGCGACCGAACAGCGTCAGGCGATCGGAGAGCTTCTCGTCCAGCTTGATGTTGAACTTGTCGGTGTCGTTGGTCGCCAGGACGGTCGCGCGATAGTTGTTCGCGGTCCCTGAACTCGTCGGCGTCGGCAGCTCGTTGAGAATCTTGCGCGCCGCATCGGTCATCGGCAGCGCCGTGCCGGCTGGATACACGGTGCCGGTGCGAGGGTCGCGCGTCGCCACCGCCAGGATGCCCTGACGCTGCGTCATGTCGGGAATCGAGGAGATTGCCACGGTGCTGCGGTCCTGGCGCAGGCCCTCGTAGTCGGTGAAGAAGAAGGCACGATTGCGCAGGATCGGTCCGCCGAAGACGAACCCGAATTGGTCGCGCGTCAGCTTGGGCTCGGTGCCGGCGGCCGGCTTGAAGAAGCCGGTGGCGTTCAACGACGGATCACGACGGTACTCCCAGCCCGACCCGCTGAAGCGGTTGGAGCCGCTCTTGTACGCCACGTTCACCGTGCCGCCACCGCTGCGACCGTATTCGGCGCTCATGTTGTTGGTCACCACGCGCATCTCGACGAGCGCGTCGGGCGGCGGCTGGATGACCTGGTTCGAGTAGCCCTGGTTGCTCGTGCCGTACGCGTTGTTGTCGATGCCATCGAGCAGGTAGTTGTTGTAGGTGCTGCGCAGGCCGTTGATCGTGAACGAGCCCTCGCGGCCGGTGCCCTGCGTGTTGTTGATCTGCGAACGGCGAACACCCGGCGAGAGCTGGACGAGCGCCGAGTACTCGCGGCCAGGCAGGGGCAGCGCCACCGCCTGCTCGGCGGTCACCACCGAGCTGCGCTGGCTCGAGTCGCGTTCGAGCGACACGCCCTGCGCCTGCACTTCGACCGACTCCGACAGGGCCCCGACGTTCAGGCTGACGTCGACACGCTGGCGGTTGCCGATGGCCAGCGCCACGTCGGGCAGGGTCGCGCTGGTGAACCCCGAGAGTTCGACCTTCACCTCGTAGCGGCCGACGCGCAGCGTGAAGAACTCGTAGGCGCCGCTGTCGTTGGTCACGGTCACCTGGGTGACGTTGGTCGCCAGGTTGCGCAGGGTGACGGTGGCTCCCGGCAGGGCGCCGCCGCTGTTGTCGGTCACCGTGCCGGTGATCGATCCGGTTTCGAATTGTGCCCACGACGGCGTGGCACACAAGAGCAGGAAGACCCATACGAAGATGAGTCGGGCAGTCGCCAAGAGACGTCCTCCAGGATGATGGCTGGCCAGCCGCACGACACGGACGGGCACACGACTGGATGCTAGGGTTCCATCGTCACAACGGTGCAACGACGGTGCGTCGTTCGTGTGGTGATCGGGGCCAGACGTCGTCATGCCGGCGTCATCGGCGTTCGCTAGGCTGCGCACCGATGACATTCCTTACCGCTCGCATTCCTCTGCTCGTTGTCGCGGCCGCTACCTCCGCGGGCCTTTTCGTCACGACCGGCGCAGCCGTCCGGCAGGGCGCGGCTTCGCCCAGTCACACCTACGTCATCGCCCACCGGGGCGCCTCGGCTTATGCCCCCGAGCATACCGCTGCCGCCTATCGCCTGGCCATCAGCCAGGGGGCCGACTACGTCGAGCAGGACCTGGGTGTGACCAGGGACGGCATCCTCGTCTGCACACACGACACGATGCTCGAACGCACGAGCAACATCCGTGAGGTGTTCCCGGACCGCTTCACCGAGGTGAAGACCGGCGACCGCGTTGCACGCCACTGGTTCGTCGAGAACTTCACGCTCGCCGAGCTGAAACAGCTCGACGCCGGCGCCTGGTTCGACCCGAAGTTCGCCGGGGAGCGGATGCTGACCTTCCAGGAGGCCATCGACATCATCAAGGGCAAGGCCGGCTTCTTCCCCGAGATCAAGATGCCGAGCCGCTTCCGGGCCAAGGGCTTCGATCCCGAGGCGCTGGTCGCCGACGCACTGCGGAAGAACGGCCTGGTCGGCGCCACTTTCAGGGGTCGTCCCGCCGTCCACCTGCAGGTGTTCGAGGAAGACAGCCTGCGCCGCTTGGCGACGGTGTTGCCCGACGTGCCGCGCAGCTTCCTGATCGGCACACCCGACCTGACGAAGCGCTGGCTGAATCCGGCCGGGCTCACCGAAATGAAGGCCTTTGCCACCGGCATCGCGCCCGCGTACCAGATCATCGAGCGCATGCCCGACCTCGTCGCACAGGCGCACCAGGCCGGCCTGACCGTGGTGCCGTACACGTTCGCGCTGCGTCCGAAGACGGACCCGTATCCGGACGCCCCGGCCGAGTGGCGCAAGGTGATCGACGAGTCGCTCCGCACGCTGCCGACCACGCCGGAGGCGCTCACGACGCAGATGAAACGCTTCGTCGACGTGCACAAGGTGGACGGCCTGTTCACCGACAACCCCGACCTGTTCCCGCGCTGACTTGCGCGAGGAGTGTGCCGCTCCGGAGGTCGACGGCCGACCGACGGAGGCCGCCGGGGTTACGCGTGGCCGTCGATGATGCGCTGGTAGTACGTCTCGTACATCGGGACCACCCGCTCGGTGCAGAACCACGTCTGCACGCGTTGGAGCGCGGCGCGCGTGACCCGTTGGTGCAGCGCGGCGTCCGTCAGGAGCGCGACGCCACTCGCCGCCATGCCCTCGACATCGTCGGGCGCGTGCAGGAATCCGCTGACGCCGTGCTCCACGACTTCGGGCACACCGCCGACGGCTGACGCGACGACCGGCACCTCGCACGCCATCGCCTCGAGCGCTGCCAGGCCGAAGCTCTCCTGCGCCGACGGCAGCAGGAACAGGTCGGCCATCGACAGCAACGGAATCACCGACTCCTGTTCGCCGAGGACATCGAGTCGTTCCAGCACGCCCAGTGTCGCCGCCCTTCGGTGCGCGAGTTCCATGTCGGGCCCGTCGCCAACCAGCAGCAACCGCGCCGGCACACTCGCCTGGATGCGCGCGAAGACGTCGATCACCGCCTCCACGCGCTTGACCGGCCGGAAGTTCGACATGTGGATCACGAGACGCGTCGTCGGGTCGGCGGTGTAGCGCTCCCGCAATCCAGGCACCGGCGTACGCCGGTAGACACTGCAGTCGAGACAGTTCGGGATCGTCTCGATCGCTCGACGGACGCCGAGCTGATCATGCGTCGACCGCCGCAGGCTGTCCGACACCGCCGTCACGCCATCCGACCGCTCGATCGAATGCGCGACGATCTCCGAAAACGACGGGTCGCTGCCGACCAGCGTGATGTCGGTGCCGTGCAGCGTCGTGATGACGCGTGGCGCCCGGCCGGCCGGCGAGGTCGACGCGATGACGTCCTGGGCCAGCAACGCCGCCGTCGCGTGCGGTACGGCATAGTGCGCGTGGATCACGTCGAGCGCGTGGTCGCGCGTCACGTGCACGACCTTGTTGGCGAGCGACAGCACGTACTGTGGCTCGCGGAACAGCGGGTAGCTCGGCGTGTGCACCTGGTGGAAGGCCAGCCCCGGCTGAAACCCGCCCAGACGGAACGGCACGTCGGCGCTGATGACGTGGATGTCGTGCCCGCGTTGTGCCAGCACCTTCGCGAGTTCGGTCGCGACGATGCCGCTGCCGCCCACCGAGGCATAGCAGAGGATGCCAATCCTCATCGCGACCGCCGCTCCGGCGTCGTCGTACGGAACAGGTCGGCGCGCAGCGGCGGGTCGCGCACCACGAAGCCCTCGGCGAAGGCCACGCCGGCCACGGCGCCGAACTGTGCGTCGCGGCTCTCGATCAACTGGCGGAATGTGGGCGCGGTGAGCCGTGTGGCCGCGGCACTGCTGCCCGTCGGCGTGAACTGGCTGACATAGCAGGCCAGCGCCCGCCGTTTCACCTCGTAGTGTGCTGAGACGTCGACCACGAACGACGCCGGCGCGCCGTCGTTGATGAAGTAGGCGCAGACCCACTCGGGACGCCACGCCTCGCCCTCGGCGTCGTAGCGACGCAGACCGGCGTTGAAGACCGCGTCGGTGAGCAGCCGATGAGCAGCGACGTGATCGGGATGGCGGTCCACGCCGTACGGAATCGCCACGGCCGCCGGTCGTACCTTGCGGATGAGGCTCGCGATGGCCCGGACGTGATCCGGCTGCCCGAGCGCGCGGTCGGGCAGGCGCAGGTTCACCCGCCAGTCGGCACCGAGCGCGCGACACGCCGCCTCACCTTCCGCGAGCCGCTCCTCCACCGTGCCGTTGCTTCCCATTTCGCCGGCCGTGAGGTCGCACAAGCCGACACGGAAGCCGTCGCTCACGTGTCGGGCCAGGGTCCCGCCCATCCCGATCTCGATGTCGTCCGGATGGGGTCCGAAGGCCAGCAGGTCGACG
>DATJTM010000534.1:0-11688 GCA_035503395.1 Luteitalea sp. | reverse complement strand
GATGACGTACGGGGGCACGCCCCGGCCCCGCGCCAGCGTCAGGCGCACTTCGCGCAGTTGTTCGAACAGGTCGCGGTCGACGCCCTCCCACGACTCGGTCTCGACCCGCGATCGACGCGGCCCGCTGTCCTTGGCGCGACGCTTCTGCCGGAACAGGGAGACCGGCGCGTCGCTCGATCCGTCGCGCATCAGCAGACGACCTTCCGGCGTGAGCACCAGCACCGGGTACTCCCCCGCCGTCTGCTTCAGGAAGCCGGTGGCCGTCAGCTGTTCGATGTAGCCGCGCACCTCGGTGGCCGGCACGCCGGAGAACAACCCGAATGTACTGAGCTGCGCGTGCCCTCGCGCCGACACGGCTTCCGAGTCCTTGCCGATCAGCACGTTGGTGACGTGCGCCGCGCCGAAGCGCTGCTCGACGCGCGCCACGCACGACAGCACCTTGCGTGACACGGTCACTGCATCGGTCACCAGCTCGAGTTCGCCGAGACACACGTCGCAGGCACCGCAATCATCGCGCTCGTAGGTCTCGCCGAAGTACTGCACCAGGTGACGATGACGACAGAGCGTGCTGGCCGTGTAACGCTCGATGTCTCGCAGCAGCGACTGCGCCGAGTCGGTGAGTTCACCGTTCTTCTCGAGCATCATGCGCCACTTCAGGAAGTCGGCCCCCGACGTGATCAGCACGCACTCGGCTTCGAGTCCATCGCGGCCGGCGCGGCCCGACTCCTGCTGATAGTGCTCGAGCGACTGCGGCGCCCCGGTGTGGATGACGAACCGCACGTTCGATCGATGGATGCCCATCCCGAACGCCACCGTGGCGACGACGATGGCGGCACGCTCGGCGAGGAAGGCTTCCTGATTCCTGCTGCGCTCATCGGCGGTGAGGCCGGCGTGATACGGCACCGCGGCCCAGCCCTCGTCGGTCAGCCAGGCCGCCAGGCTGTCGACGTCCTTGCGTGACTGGCAGTAGACGATGCCCGCCTCGCCACGATGCCGGCTCAGCACGTCGAGCAGCTGCTTCTTCAGCTGATCGCGCAGCAGCACGCGGTACACGAGGTTGGGACGGTCGAAGGAACCAACCTCCTCGAGCGCATCACGCAGCCCGAGTTGCGTGACGATGTCGCGGCGTACGCGACCGGTGGCCGTCGCCGTGAATGCGTGGATGCTGGCCGTCGGCAACAGACCGCGCAGCTGTCCGAGGCGGCGGTACTCGGGCCGGAAGTCATGCCCCCACTGGCTGATGCAGTGCGCCTCGTCGACGGCGATGAAGCTCACGCCGACCTGCGCGAGCCAGCGCACGAAACGCTCACCGCCGTCGCCAACCAGCCGTTCCGGCGCGACGTACAGCAGGCGCGTCTGCCCCTCGCGCACGCCCCGCACCACCGCGCGCTTCTCGTCTTCGTCGAGCGCGCTGTTGTAGCAGGCCGCCGCTACACCGTTCGCGGTCAGGCTGTCGACCTGATCCTTCATCAGAGAAATCAGCGGTGACACGACGACGGCGAGCCCCGGCTTGATTAGCGCCGGCGCCTGGAAGCACAGCGACTTGCCGCCACCGGTTGGCATCACGAGCAGCGAATCGCGGCCGGCGACGATGGCGTCCATCACCGCGCGCTGGTGGGGGCGGAACTGCGTGTAGCCCCAGTACCTGGCGAGGACGTCTTCGAGTGTGGCGGGGATTGCGTCGGTCGAGAGCACGCGGGGACGATCGTATCAAGGACGGGAACACTCGGCCTTCCGCCTCTGCCCTCCGGGCTCCGGCGCGACAAGTCGGCCTTGGGAACGGCAGTCGGCAGTCGGCGAGTCGGCAGTCGGTGAGTCGGCAGTCGGCGAGTCGGCGGTCGGTGAGTCAGCAGTCCGCCTTCGCCCTTCAGGCTACGGCGCGACAAGTCCGCGGTCGTTGAGTCGGCAGTCCGCCTCGCCCTTTGGGCTACGGCGCGACACGTCCGGCCCGCGACCTTCATTGATTTCGTAGCCGTCCGACTTGTCGGACGGTTCGGCTCGTCGCCTATTGATTGTGTAGCCGTCGAACTTCAGTTCGACGGTCGATGATGTGGCTCGGCCGGACAAGGTCCGGCCGCTACACCTGCGGGAGAGATTCGGCAATCGGCGGGTCGACAGTGGGCAGTGGGCAGTGGGCAGTGGGCAGTGGAAACGTCGTTCGTCGTTCGTCGTTTCGTGCTGTGTCAGATCCGCGAACACGCCGCCGTCCCGTACACTGCCGCCAGGCGCACCATTCATCCGCGGCGGGAGGAACCGATGCAGATCAACCCGTATCTGATTTTCAACGGCCAGTGTCGTGACGCATTCACCACCTACGAGAAGATCTTCGGCGGCACGGCGCAGTTGATGCCGTACGGCGACGCGCCGGCCTCGGATGGCCCAGCGCAGCCGCCCGACCACATCATGCACGCGCACCTGCAGGCGCACGGAGCCATCCTGATGGGCTCGGACGGGCCTGGTGGCGACAGCCCGAAGGACAGTGTGTGGGTGTCGTTGTCGGTCGAGTCGGCCGACGAAGCCGAGCGACTCTTCAAGGAATTGGCCGAAGGCGGCACGACCGTGATGCCGATCGGCGAAACGTTCTGGGCGCTCCGCTTCGGCATGCTCAAGGACCGCTTCGGCGTGTCCTGGATGGTCAACTGCAGCAAGGCGCAGGACGCCTGATCCGACGGCCGGCAGGCTCGTCCTCGACGGGCCTGCCCTCTGCCGCCGTCCCGCTCAGCCCTTCGCTCGCACCGGGGCGCCGATCCACCACGTGATGCCGTTGGCGTCCACCACGCCGGCGTTGCGGTGGCCGTAGGGCTTGTCCTCAGGCGCACTCTCGGAAGACGCGCCGGCAGCCAGCGCCTTCGCGTACGCCGCATCCACGTCGTCCACCCACAGGTAGAGCGCGGCCGGCTTGGCGCCGTAGCGGTCGTTGGCCTGGCCCAGCATGACGAGCGTGTCACCGACGCGCAGCTCGGCATGCATGATGGCGCCCGTGTCGGTGCGCTCGATCTGCATCTCGGATGCGCCGAAGGCCTGCGTGAGGAACGTGAGCTCCGCGTCGGCATCGGCCACGCAGAGGTATGGGGTCACGGTGCGATAAGTGGTATCGGTCATGCCGCCGATCCTTGCAAACCACCCTCCGCGTCGTCTTGGAGAAATCTGACGTGATTGTGGTGATCGGTCCGCAGGCGTTCCCAGGCGGTGGGCGTGAGGCCGGCGAACTCGCGAAACTCGTGCACCAGGTGTGACTGATCGGCGAAGCCGCCGTCGGCCGCGATGTCGCACCAGCGATCGCGCTGGCCGCGGTGCGCCCGCTGCACCACCTGCTGGAACCGCTGCACACGTGCGAAGCGCTTCGGCGTGACGCCGACCTCGCGCGTGAAGCACTCGATGAAGTGGCGTTGACTGAGGCCGCTCGCCTCGGCCAGTTCGCCGATGCGGGCCACGTCGGGACGCGCGGCGAGGGCCGTGGTCGCGTGGCGGACCGCCGCGTGCGCGGGACGATCGCGAAACATCGCGCGGAGCGCCTCTTCGAGCAGGTCGAGTTGCGCCTGCGGCGAGGGCGCCTCCAGCAGTTGCTCCCGCAAGCGCTGCGCCATGCGCGCCGGCCACAGATCGTCGAGCGCCACGTCCTGTCCGGCCAGGAGCGACGCTGGCGCCGGCACCACGTCCAGCAGTCCCGTCGGCGTGAAACACACGCCAGCGACGTGCGCCTGTTCGTCAGTGTCGATGATGCCGTGGGTGGTGCTCGGCCCGGTGATCACCATCGCCGGCCCGCGCATGCAGCGCGACACATCAGCCGGGTCGTAACTCCGCGTCTCGTCTTCAGCCAGATTGACGATGAGTTGCGCCGTCGCCGTCGGCAGCACCCGCTCGAACCGGCGCTCGGTGATCGACTGCCGACACGTCCACAACACGCTGACGCAGCGATCGAGCGGCGGACGTGGAGGGCGGGCCAGGAACATACGTGAGCAGATCGGGAACCGGGAACGGAACCGCCGGGTACCGGGTGCCGGGTACCGGGTACGGTAATCGGCAACCGGCAACCGGCAACCGGCAACCGGATGAGGATACGTGAACGCCGGCCGTCGTGGGCTACCGCGGCGCTGCGACGGCGGCGCGCACGTCGGGACGGCCGGCCCGGGCGGGCTGACGCTCCTCGCAATTGGCCGGCAGCGCGGCGACGAAGAGCACGAGGGCCGTCACCGCAATCACGCGCATCGAGTCCATCGTGGCTCCCACCTCCTCAAACCCCACAGGTCGTCGAAAGTTCCACACGACACAGACCGTCGAGCTGAAGCTCGACGGCTACGAACTCGACGCGTAACGAAACGACGAACGGCGGAACCGTCCGACAAGTCGGACGGCTACGAAATCAATGAAGGTCACCGACCGCAGGCTTGCCGCGCCGTAGCCCAAAGGGCGAAGGCGGACTGCCGACTGGCCCCCCTCCCGACTCCCGACTCCCGCCGACTGCCGACTGCCGACTGCCGACTTTGTGCTTCCGACTTCGACGTCGAACCTTTGCCTTCTGACTTCACTTCTGACTTCTGACTTCTCAGTCGATCTCCCCCTCGACCCACCATTGCCCGCTGCGGCGATCCTGGAAGACGCGGTAGGCGGCGCCGCTCTCCAGCGACACGTCCCATTCGTCGCGATCCCAGGCGCCTTCCTGCTCAGTCGACGACTGCCACCACGCGCCCGACGATCGCCAGGGGCCGGCCGCCTGCACGATCGCGCCATCGCGAAACGCCGTATCGCGCGTGCGGATGCCGAAGCGGATCGCCTTCGGCGTGCGTCCTGCGAGCACGACCTCGACGGGCCAGGGCTGTCGCAGGCGCCGCACGTGATAGCCGGCCGTGTCGAGCCAGCCCTCGCGCGCCGGTTCGCGTTCGAGCTCACGGGCCCGTCCCGCATCACGCGTGGCGGTGAGACCGAGCGCCGACAGCAGCGCCGCCGATCCGGTATCGCCGCCCTCGGTGCCCGACGGCACGAAGGGCGCCATCGCGACGTCGCCGGGCCGATGCGAATCAACCAGTGCTGGCGCGCCACACCGTCCCTCGCCGACCAACGCCGTCAGCCGCGCGAGCAACGCCGCGAGTTGATCGTCCGATGGCAGTGCCTTGCGCAGCAGCGAGAACTGCAACACCCGGCCCGGCACGGGCTCCACCGACACCTGAACGCGATCGATCGCAGCGTGCGGCGGATGCGCCTCGAGATCGAGCAGCAACAGTGTGCGCAGCACCTTCGCTTCGCGGACCGGCACCGGCAGCTCGATCTCGCGGGCATGTTCCTGTCGGTCGGTCAGGTGGAGCGTGAGGCGAACGATCGCCGCGGCCCGATCGCGCGCCTCGAGATGCGCGCAGAGCGGCTCCAGCACGCGACCGAGGACGAACGACAGCGGCTCGAGGCCATCGATCGGCCATTCGAGCTCCATGCCTTGCGTGAAGTCCTCGTCGGGCGGTTGCGCCCGCAACGGCCGCGGATCCAGACCGGCGGCCAGCCCCTGCAGCCAACATCCACGATCACCGAGCCTGGCCTGCAGATCGGCACGCGGCAGGCGTGCCAGTGCACCGCACGTTGTGACACCCCACCGCTGGAACGTCGCGAGCAGATCGGGCCACGGCCGGCCTGGCGGCATGCGTACGGGCGCGTCGTCAGCGACACCTGCAGGGTCGAGTGGGGTGGACGAGGCCGCAGGTGCATTGACCAGCCCGAGGCCGGCCGAGAGGCGATAGTTTCCCGCGCCACCGAGCCGACGCACACGAGCCGGCCCCTCGCTCACCAGGTCGACACCCGGCAACACCGCGAGGGCTTCGACCGGCAACGGCGCCAGGGCCGTGGCGGCGCCGCCGGTTGGAACGATGGCTTCGATGCCTGCGCCAGCCAGGGCCAGCGCCGCCAGCCAGCCCGGCGCGATCGCTACGCGCAGATCGATCTGCCGTTCACGTCCCAGCGTTCGCACTGCCGCGGCAATCGCCTCAGGCCCCCCGAGGATGCGCTGGAGCCCCGACACGTCGAGCAGCAGCACCTGCGGCCCGAGTCGCTCCCAGCGCGGGGTCATGTCGCCGGCCACCGACGACAGACGCGTGAGGAGTTCCTCACGCGTCAGGTCTGGCGATGGCGAAGCGAGATACGCGGCGGCGTACATGTCAGCTCAGGGACGGGAAACGGGATACGGGATACGGGAACCGGGTACCGGGTACCGGGTACCGGGTACGGACGGCAGTCGGCAGTCGGCGAGTCGGCAGTTGGAAACCAAGTCGAGAAATTTCAGAACTTCAAAATTTCACGATTTCATTACCAATGACGGCACATCTGCATTGCCGACGTGGTCGCCACCTGCCTCGCAAGCCTTCGACATTGCCGCCTTTCCGCATTTCCGCATGGCGTGCGCCGTTCGTTGGCGACGTGTTTCGACGTCTGGCGGTGGTGATGAAATTCTGAAATCGTGAACGTCTGAAATTTCCGCGTCTACCCCGCCAGCGCGACCTGGACCTCACGGCCCGTGCCCACCGCCATGCGGCTGCTGACGACGCGAAGTGCGCAGTCCATACCGGCGAGCCGACAGGCACGCGGGCTGTCGCCCTCCCAGCGCGGACGCCCCTGCACGCGCACCGATACGCCACCTGCACTCCGCGTGATGGGTTCGGCCCCGAGCACGACCATCATCGTTTCGCGACCCTCGACCGCCCGATGCAGGCGCAGCCAGGTGGACGCCGGAATTTGCCGCAGGACGAACGACGGGATGTCGCACAGGTCGAGCGCGATGGCGCCGAAGCCACCGGCCTGCGCGACCAGGTGCGCCGCCTTGATGGCGCGCTGGACGACGGTGTGCGAGAGGTCCGGATCACCGCGGCGCGGCCGCAACGCGAGGACACCCGGCGAGAGTGGCAGGCCACGCACCCACAGCACGTGCGACAGCCGGACGCCCGCCGCGGCAGCGCCGGCCGGGTCGCCGCGATCCACCGTGTCGATCCACGCCGCTACATCCCCCCGCGTGGTTGCCGCCGCCATCGTCGACACCAGCACCCGCGTGCGCCCCGAAGAGGCTGGTCCGACGATCTCGGACACATGCCCGCGCGGCCACCCGCCGCCCAGTGTGGTGTCGAGATCGGGCAGGCCGGTCGACAAGGCCCCGGTGGCCGGGACGCGCCCGGCCAGGGTCCCATCCAGCCGACGGGTCTGCAGCAACGCTTCGAGATGAGCACGCGAGCGCGGGAGCGACATTCGTTTTTCTTTCGCCTCCAGAGGAGCGTACCACCGAGGCGGACCGGCGACAAGGGCGGGAGCCATGGCGCCTGGACGGGAATGTCATTGCGGGACTGACAGCAGCGGTCGCCGGCCTGATCGGCCGGCGCCGATTGGTGGGCACGTCGCCCTTCGACGATGCTCAGGGCGTCCCGAGCCAAGTCGAGGGACGGGGACATGCCCCTACCAGCGGGATACAGGACATCGCGTGCGCCGAGGTGCGGCGTCGGTCGCGGCGTAGTCGACGTACTGGATCTGGCTGGTAGAGGGCGTCTCCCCGAGACGCCCATGAAACGGCGCACGGCGACGAGCCGCGCGACCGTCGACCAATCACCCAATGACCGGCGCAAAGAAGATCAAAACCGGCGTCCAGATGGCGTGCGCCACCAGGCCCGGGATGACCGATCCGGTGCGCACGCGGGTGGCCGTCCAGATCGCGCCGCACACGGTGGCGACCAGCGCCACGAGAGCCGATCCACTGCCCCATTGCGTGAGGCCGAAGCCGATCACGCTCAGGCAGCCGGCGCCGACGAGCCCAAGCCGTGGCGTCCATGCCTCGACCCAGGCTCCACGCCACAGCACCTCCTCCCCCGCCAGGATCACCATCGTCCAGGCGAGCGCGGTGGCCGGCGTTTCGGTCCAGGCCGCGAGATACAGGCTGGCGACGTTCGGGGCGAGATCGGGGAAGGCCCACGCGGTGACCCAGAAGGCCGGATACGTGGCCGCCGTCATCACCACGCCGACGGCCGCCCCAATCGCAACGAGCGACAGCGACGGCCGCAAGGCGTTTCGCAGGGTACGCCCCTGCAGCGCCGTCACCACACCAATGGCGGCCAGCGCGTACAAACCGACCACCCAGTAGATGTCGCCGCGGCCGAACCGCTGCATCACGAGCGCCCAGCCCGCGCTGACGAGCACCAGCACCGTGCGCACACGACGCCTGTGTGCTCTGTCACGCGCGACGGCGGGCGACACACTCACTGGAGATGGGAGGTTCATGAAGCCGACATCGGCCGCGTCGGAACCGGAGCCGACGGATCGCGCGGCGTCAGCCATTCTGCCGCGCTTTCGATGACGGCGCCGATGCCCGAGATCTCCTCGGCCTCACCAGCCAGCGCGAGGCGCGCCGCCTCGTCGAACGGCTGACGACGGTAGCCCGGCAGTCGCGTCCAGAATCCCTCGTCGGGCGAGACGATGTCATAACGCAGGCCTTCGACCAGTTCGGCGGCCACCCGCGGATCCGATCGCGTCACCAGACGAATCCACCACGACGACAGCCACGGCGTGAGCACCGGGACATCGACCAGCACCGGGCGACGTCCCAGCAGCCGCGCGATGCGCATGATGATCGTCCGCGCCTGCATCGTCTCCGGGCCAGGCAACGCCAGCGCCACGCTGCCGAGCACGTCCATCGCCAGCGCGTGCACCAGCGCGGTCACGACATCGGCGATGCCGATCGGTTGCGTACGGCTGCGCAGCCAGCGCGGTAACAGCATGCCGGGCAGTCGCGCCGCCAGGTCGCGCACCATGCGGAAGCTTTCGCTTCCGCGTCCGACGATCATCGAGGCCTGCAACTCGATGGTCGGGACGACGCCCTCGCGGAGGCACTGCCCCGTGTCCAGACGGCTCTGCAGGTGCCGAGACGGCGGCCCCGCGGGCCGCATGCCGCCGAGATAGACAATGCGCTCCAGTCCGGCGGCGGCGGCCGCCTCGCGGAAGCCCAGCGCCGCGTCGAGCTCGGCCTTCGCGTAATCGGCTTCCCCACCGCTGTTCATCCCATGGACGAGATAGAAGGCCGCATCACAGCCGTCCAGCGCCGCCTTGACGCTCGCGGGGTCATGGAGGTCGAGATGGACGAAGACGCGATCGGGATGGGCCTGACTGGCCCGGGCCACGTTGCGGGTACCGCCCAGCACGTCGTACCCGCGGCTGACCAGCACGGGATGCAGATGAGATCCCACGAAACCGGTGGCCCCGGTCACCAGCACCCGTCGCCGTCGGCCTGCCACGTTGCTCATGCGCCAGTACAGCTACAAGAAGTGCGCCAGTCGAGCATCGTCCGGCCGGCCAGTGATGACACGCCTCGGCGAGTGCCCGCCCGCAAGCGACGGCTTACCGGGTGTAGCGTGAGGCAACAACCGCAGCCGGCAAGGACGAGCCAGTCGCTTGCGCGTCATGGTCTACTACGGAAGCAAGCTCTCGTGCGCGGACGGTCCGCGCGCGTCATCGAAAGGGACAGTCGGATGCGACGTCAAGTCGGGAGTGCCTTCGGAGTTGCCACCATCCTCGCAGCGGGGTTGATTGGCGCAGCACAGGCCCCCAAACCGCTTCATGTGGACCTCAAGGACGGCAAGGGCCAGTCGGTGGGCCACGCGATGATCTCGCCGGCCAAGGAGGGCGTGTCGATCGCCGTCTCGTTGAAGAACGTGCCCGCCGGCGATCACGCCATCCACGTGCACCAGGTCGCCAAGTGCGAAGGCCCGGCCTTCACCTCGGCCGGTCCGCACTTCAACCCCACGACCAAGCAGCACGGGCTCGAGAACCCGAACGGTCACCACGCCGGTGACATGCCGAACATCACCGTGCCGGCCAGCGGCACGCTCGAGAAGACGGTCACCAACAGCGCGGTGTCGCTCGGCAGCGGCCCGAACTCGCTGTTTGCCAACGGCGGCACGGCGCTGGTCATCCACGCCAAGGCCGATGACCTGAAGACCGACCCGGCCGGCAACGCCGGCGACCGCATCGCCTGCGGCGTCATCGCCACTGCGGCGAAGTAGGTCAATCGAACGTCTGGACGTAGCCGCGGGACCTTGTCCCGCGGTGTCTTTCGCTGACCGTCGGACAAAGTCCGACGGCTGCACATGTCCAGAGGCGTGGCCGGCCCCGTCCCTCGTCCTCAGAACAGTCGTCGTGATTCGTGCTGCAGCAGCCAGCGCTTGCGATCGAGACCGCCGCCATACCCGGTGAGTGCGCCCGACGCGCCGATCACGCGGTGACACGGCACGACGATCGCGATCGGGTTCGATCCATTCGCAAGTCCCACCGCACGCGACGCCTCCGGACGGCCGATCTGTCGCGCAATCGCCCCGTACGACGTCGTCGTGCCGCACGGAATCGTGCGGAGCAGGTTCCACACGTCCTTCTGGAACGGCGTCCCGGCCGCCTGCACGCGCACGCGGTCGATGACGTCGAGATTGCCCGCGAAGTACGCCCGCATCGCTGACGCCACGCCACCGGGATCGTCAGCATCGATCACTTCGACACGCGAGACATGACATGCCCGCGTGAGGACGCGTCGCGGATCCTCCTCATCGGCGAAATGCATCACGCGCAACGCGCCCTCGTCGTCGACGGCCAGCAACAGGTCGCCGACCGGCGTCGCCATCGTGTGGACGTGGAGGCGCAGCGGCGCCTCGGACACCGGCGGCGCTCCCATGCGTAGGTGTCGAGCTTCAGCTCGACGTGCCAACGCTGACACAGCATCGGGAGTGGTTCGTCGCGCGCGTGTCATGTCAGGACACTCCTACGGGTTGGCGAGGGCTCGACGAGGGGCATGAGCGCCGCATCGACAGCCCAGAGCAGCTGCGCGGCGAAGGCCCGATGCGGCCGCCACGCTTCGGCGCGCGCGAGCAGCATCGCCGGCGATGGACGCTGTCCGGCCATGGCCGCACCGCGCAACAGACCGGCATCGCTGGCAGGAAACGCGTCCGGATGCCGCAGGGCACGCAACGCGATGTAGTGCGCCGTCCAGTCGCCGATGCCCTTCACGCCACGCAGACGCGCGATTGCCGCCGGCAGATCCAGTGAGGCGTCGAAGAAGTCGGGCGCTAGTGCCGCAGCGGCCAGCGCCTGCACCGTCGCCTTGCGTGCGCCAGGCATCCGCAGGCGCGTGAGGTCGGCGTCGACGACAGCCGCAGGCAGTGGGAAGCAGCGTCGCTCGTCGCCGGACGCAATTTCGTCTGGCAGCGACGTCCCGCAGATGTCGGCCAGCGTCGTCACGAGCTGACGCGCCGCGGTGACGCTCACCTGTTGACCGAGCACGGCGCGACAGCCGAGTTCGAACGGATCCCAGCCGCCGGGGATGCGCAGCCCTGCGTGCTTCGCGCACAGCGACGCCAGCCACGGGTCGTCGGCCGTGCAGGCGGTCATCGCGACCGGGTCGCGATCCAGATCGAGCACGCGCACGAGTCGAGCGCGGATGTCGTCGACGTCGAGGGGCCGGTCGCCAGTCACCGCGACATCGAATGCGGACTCAGACGCGACGTGCGTGACATCGACGAGCACGAACGCCTCGCCGATTCGCCCCGTGCGGCTGTAGCCGTCGGCAGTCACGACCTCGACGCCCGGCAACGCCCGCGCCGCGAGCCACGCTCGCATCGACGCCCAGTCGTAGGGCGGAACGTAGGCGAGCCGGAAGGCGCTGCGGAAGACCGTCACGTCGTCAGCGTG